>DATEAO010000368.1:0-4487 GCA_035288345.1 Candidatus Methylomirabilota bacterium
CCACGTACGCGTCGCCGTTCGAATCGGTGACAGCGGTGGTGGAGGTTCCGCCCACCGTGAACGTTCCGGCGTTCGTCGTGAAGTTGATCGTCTGACCCGATTGTCCCACGCCGCTCTTTGTGAGCGTGACAGTCACGCGCGAGGTCGAGACGCCATCAGCATCGATCGAAGCCGGAGAGACCGACTTGATGGTCAGCACGTACTTCGTGACGGACACGGTCACGTTCAGCGTTGTCGTCGCGCCTCCGGCTCGACGGATGGCCACGGCGAAGGAGTAATCAGTGTCGCTCCCGGGATCGGCGACGGTGGTGAACAGCACCGTAAAGGTCTTTGAGCCGCCATTCGGCTGGATATTGGAGCCCGCGCCAGGTGAAGTGAACTGGTACCGGGTCGGACTACTCAGTAAGGCCTTGGTCCATCCCGAACTGTCGTTATTCCCCCATGTGGCGTCGGACTGCCAAATGCTCGTGTTGGGGTTGGTAATCGTGACACGGTCGAGCGTGCCGCTGGTCAAGTTGTTCGTGACGGTGAAGGCGAGCTGGACGTTCGCGCTTCCCGCTGCGACCGATGAGGGAGCAACCGAGACCCCGTAGCTCGAGATACTCCCGGTATTCGAGGCCACGTTGGTGGCTGTGATGCTCCCGCCGTTCGCCGAGGCGTTTCCAGTGAAGCTGTAGGTCTGCCCCACGCTCCCTGTGATCGTGTAGACCCACTCGAACGTCGTGGAGGCGTCGCTTTCCAGTGACGCGGCAGCGGCCGGTGTCGGGCCGCTCGTGAGGACTTTGGTCGCAGTCCCTCCGGTGGTGAGCGCCGAGGGGGTCACATTAGACAACACAGTGGACCCGATGTTTTTGACTTCCATCACCACTCTGACTGTCCCTCCGCTGATCACGCTCGGGTCAATGGTAATCGACGTGACTTGAAGCTTAGGGACTTTCACCGTCACCAACACATTGAGCGTTGTAGTGCCTCCGCCCCGGCGCCGAACGTCAACCGGGAAGGTGTAGGTGGTATCCGAGGCGGGCAAGTTGATCAGCGCGAACGTCACCGTGAAGGTCTTTGAGCCTCCGTTGGCTGGAATGTCATCGGAGATGGCGGGGTCATCGTTGAAGCGATATCGAGGCCCATTGACACCGTCCGGCGCTGTGGGGATCCACCCCGAAGCATCGTTGTCGTCCCAGGTCGCGGTGGTATTCCAAATGGTTGTGCTCGGGCTGTTGACCGTCACGCGGTCCACCGTGCCACTTGCGAGGCCGTTCGTGACGGTGAAGCTGAGCTGGACATTCGTGCTCCCCGCCACGACCGAGAGCGGGCTTGCGATAACACTATAGTTCCCCACGCCCCCCGTGTTGGTCGATGCCGCCCCTGTGACGAGACTTCCCCCATTGGCGCTCGCGCTCCCTGAGAAGGCGTAGGTCTGCCCCACGCTCCCTGTGACCGTATAAGTCCAGGTGAAGCCGGCAGACTCGCCAGGAGCCAAGAACGCAACCGACGCCGGCGTGGGGCCTGAGGCCAGTGACGATGAAGCGCTTCCGGACGCGGTGAGCGCTGAAGGGGTGACATCTGTCACAGGGATGGGACCGTTGTTCTGAACAGTCATTGTCACGGTCACGGTGTCGCCACTGACCACACTCGGATCCACCGTCATCGAGCTGATCTGAAGGTCGGGCGGCGTGTACGTGACGATCAACCGAGGGCGATACTGTGTGAGCGAGGCCGAGTTCTCCTCGCGCGTGATAAACGTGGCCGTATACGCTGTTGACGAGAAGCTTTCTTCGTTGTCCTTGATGATGAAGCCGTAGTTCGACGCGCCCCCGGTGTACCACGCCGAGACGTCGGCCGTCACGTCCCAGGCGAGCCAGATGTTGGAGACAGTGCCGGTCGTGGTCGAGGCGGTAGAAGTCGCAACGAAATCTCCACCCGCTGTTGTCCAGTCCGTGCCGACATCCGCCCGGTTCCAGTTCGCGTCGGCTTCTACCCAGTTCCGGGTTGTGCGGTGGACATCGTAGGTCCTGCTGGCACTCGGCGCACTGGTCATCCGAAGCTCAAGCGTGGCTGACGCGATCACGCTCCCAGACGGAATCGCAGAGAGGCTGAACTTGACCAGGCTCCTCCGGTTCCGCGCTGCGTTCCGGCTCTGGACTCTCATGGTCTGGTCGTTTCCGTACTCGGTATTCGGACTGTCCTCCCTCAAGTGGGTATCCGCGGTTGACGGCTGAATGATGACCGTATCAGCCTCCGCAGCAGGGACAACGGGAAGAAGGCAAACCGCGGCCAGGGTGATGAGTAGGGCAAAACGCGCCGGATCGCTTTTCATAGCCGGGTCGTTAAGAAAAATCGGCTAAATGCCCGTCAAGCTTGAGCGATTTAGCGGGAAGAGGAGCTTGAAATATCTAGAAAAACGGGGAGGAAGACGGTGAGGAACGTGAGGGAGTAGGGTCAAAGACCCCGATGAATCGTTCTACGCTGGTCGGCAGATCCAGAGCCCGTCTTCGGTGTGGCTCTCTACGAACCCGCCCGCCTCGAGCTCGAGCCGGATTTCCTCAGCGCCGCGGAAGTGGTGATAAAACGCCAGGGGAAGATAGACGCCGCTTTCAGTAACGCCACGGATGAGATCGTCTCCAGGCTCTGAGAGCGCATCGCTCAAGAAAAGACGGCCGAATCGCCTGAGGCCATCCACCAGGCGGGCGCGAGAGATCCACGTCGTGTATCCACGCCAGGACTGAAAGAGGAGCAGCACGCCGTCGCGCTTGAGAAGTTGCCGGATGCGCCGCAACGTTTCGGTCCTTCCGTCACGTCCCGGGATGTGACTATAGATCTGCCAGCCGATGTAGACGCCGCCGAATGTTTCAGCAGGAAAAGCGAGACTGTCAGTGCCCATCACGCGGAACTCGATCTCCACGCCTCTGGCGTTCGCGTTCTGGCGGGCGCGCTCGACCATTGCGGGAACGATGTCAATGGCGATGACATTGAACCCGCTCAGCGCCAGCGCGACGGCCTCGCGGCCCGCACCACATCCGACATCAAGGATGCGGTCTCGGGGCTTGAACACCCGGACAGCCTCGGACTCAACAGGGTCGAGACCCTCATCGAGGCCGCCGTGATACGCCTCGACCTCGCTCGGTCGGTCGTACTTCTCTCTGACACCGGCGGTTAGCTTGTCCGGAGGGCCGAGGGCGAGCGGCGGAGTGAGCGGATGGGCAAGCTTTCTTCCGATCGCGAAGAGTTGAGCCAACACCGCAGCGATTCGGGGCGCACTCGAGAAGAGGGCGATAAGCCGACCAGCGCAGCGCCACCATCGACGCGTAAGCTCAAGCACTCCATCCCTCTGGTGAATGCGAACTGCGACCCCGAGCGGCGACACGACACGCTCGTCGGCGTCCACGCGGTCCCGACGCGCCCTCCACTGTCCATCTGAAAGCTCTACGATCGCTCGCGTCAACAGCGGTGCGCCATCTGCTTCGGCTAGGATGATTCGGCCCGGCTCGGGCCGAGCCGCCGGCTGGATCGAGAGCAGGTCCAACGGTTCAACCCACGGCGTCGCATCACTGTCGAGGAGGAGGAGGGAAAGCAACGAGCGACAGGAGCGGAGACGAGGGAGTGAATCAGGGGTGAGCCGGCACGCCCACTCTAGAACAACGGGCGGCTCAAGGTGAGTCGGCGGCCTCGACCAATCCACGCGCGAGGAGATCCTGCAGGAAGCGTTCGATATCAGCGAGCGCGCGAGCCGGCTCGACTTGGAACTCCTGGGCGATCTGCTGGCCGATCGAGTCCACGCTTCGCTGGCCGTCAATCAGCTCCCAGACCCGGGCGCCCGCCGGGTTGAGCCCCCGAAGCACCTTGGTGTCGAGGCTCAAGATCACACCTTCCCCGGCAATGGTGCGCCAGGCTGTCTTCGAGTGCTTCTTGAGAATCATCACTCGCATCGAGCCAGGAGATAAAACGGGATGCGAGTCAACCGCCAGAACTGTCCTGACGGTGGAAGGCGGAGGTGGGTCAGGAAGAGCGAATAGCGAGCCAGAAGGACGCTTGCCCATCGGCCACCGATGCGCCCAATCTTCTCCCGATGCTTCGCTGCGGTGACTTTCCCCACGACGGAAGAGCCGGATCGGGGACGGTCCGCCTGCGGGAGCGCGTCGCCCTTTGTGATGAGATGGCTCGGAGTGAACGAAACCAATCGATGGATGAGCAGCATCTCCCCGTCATCGATCGCGATGAGATCACCGAGCGCGAGCGTTGTCGGCGAGCAGGGTTGAAGCTCCACCTGATCGCCAGGCCTGAGGAGCGGGGTCATGCTCTGAGTCTCGACGCTCACCCACAGGGTGCCTTCGGTGTGGAGGAGCGTTCGAGCAAAATGAGGCGAGGCGTGACTGCGGAGATGCGGGGGCTCAGATTCGGGGTTCGGGGTCCGGGGTCTGGGGTCCGGGGTCCGGGATTCGGGGTTTGCGGTTCGCGGTTCGGATCCCGAGCCCCGAGCCCCGAGCCCC
>DATEAO010000369.1:0-2670 GCA_035288345.1 Candidatus Methylomirabilota bacterium
GATCGGCCAGAAGGTCACCGTGAAGGGCACGCTTCAAGAGGTGAAAGAGCAGCGATTCCGGTTGGCGGTGGAGGCCAGCAACGATCAGGGCGTCAAGATCGGTGAGGGGACTCACCGGCGGGCTCTGATCAACATCAAGCAGTTCACCAGCCAGCCATAGCACGCCGTTGATCCATATTTCGCTGGAACGATCATCGTCCGTCCCGCTGGTCCAGCAGATTCGCCAGCGTCTGAGTCAGCTCGTTCATTCAGGGATCTTGACTCCGGGAGTGAAGCTCCCTTCGACGCGCGAGCTGGCAAGCACGCTTCGGGTGAATCGCACCACCGTGTCAGCCGCCTATGACGCGCTTACCAACGAAGGGCTGCTCGTGTCCCATGTTGGCCAGGGGACCTTTGTGGCGCCACAGGATGGGCTCTTTCCCGCGCCGGCACCGTCACTGCGCGCTGTCCCCTCGTTTGATTGGTCTGCGCTGTTCTCTAAGGCATCTCATCTGATCGCGTCTGATATGCGGGGAACGGAGATGGCGGGTGTGGCGACCGGACCCGGAGTCATTTCGTTCGCCGGCGGCGTTCCCGATAGTGATCTGTTCCCGACCAACTCGTTTCGACAGGTGCTGAACAAGGTCGTCAAAACCGAGGGGGCGGAGCTGCTTCAATACGCCCCACTGGGCGGGTATCTGCCGCTTCGGCGCTTCCTGTCGGCATATCTGCTGCGGTTTGGGATCCAGGCGCGCGCTGACGAGATTCTTATTGTCAACGGCTCGCAGCAGGGGTTTGACCTGATCGCGCGGACACTTCTGGACTCGAGCGACAGTGTGGCGATTGAACAACCGACCTACCCCCGGGCGATCCAGCTCTTTCGCTCGACAGGGGCGCACCTCTTTCCAATCACGTTCGGCCAAGACGGGCTGTTGCTGAGCCAGCTCGAGCGGTTACTCGAGCGTCAGACCCCGAAGCTCCTCTACTGCCAGTCGAGCGCCCACAACCCGACCGGTCTTTCGATGGACGCCGCGTCGCGGCGCGCGCTCATCGCGCTCGCCAACCGGCATCATTTCCCTTTGGTGGAAGACGGCTTTGACGGCGGCTTTTACTACGGCGACCCGCCGGCGCCGCCATTGAAGGCCCAGGACCCTCAGGGGCTGGTGATCTACATCGGCACGTTCTCCAAGACACTATTCCCCGGGCTTCGGCTCGGCTGGATCGTGGCCAGCCCTCCGTTGATGGAACGGCTCCAGGCCGCCAAGCAGCTCTCGGATATTCATACAAGCCCGCTCATTCAGGCAGCGGTCTATCACTTCTGCCAGCGCCGGTTGCTCGAGCGCCACGTGCTGCGTGTGGCCCCCGAATATGGCCGGCGCCGCGCCAAGCTCCTGAGCGCGCTTGATCGCGAGATGCCTCACGAGACCAGCTGGACCAAACCCCACGGAGGGTTCAGCTTGCTCGTCACGCTGCCCGCGGGCATCGACTCTGCGGAGCTTCTCCCGCTGGCGCATGGTCGGGGGGTGTCGTTTACGCCGGGCCGCGTATTTTTTGCGAACGGAGGTGGAGAGCGCCATCTCCGACTCTCGTTCTCAGCTGTTCCCACCGGAAAGATCGAGGAGGGAGTGCGGCGGCTCGCCAGGGCGATCCGCGAATCGATGCATCGCCCTGCGCGGACTAGCGCGGCTGACCAGTTGGCGGTGCCGCTCGTGTGACTCCGGGGTTCGGGGACCGGGGTCCGGGGTTCGGAAGAGATCATTCAACTAGAGAAGAGGAGGAGGACGATGGAAGTTGGGACATTGAGATTGAAGGTCGGCCTTGCCGAGATGCTGAAAGGCGGGGTCATCATGGACGTCACCAATGCCGAGCAGGCAAAAATCTCGGAGGATGCCGGCGCGGTGGCGGTGATGGCGCTCGAGCGCGTGCCGTCGGATATTCGGGCTCAGGGCGGCGTGGCCCGCATGGCAAGCGTGAAAAAGATCAAAGAGATCATGAGCGCGGTCAGCATTCCGGTCATGGCGAAGTGCCGAATCGGCCACTTCGTCGAAGCGCAGATTCTTGAAGCGCTCGGCGTGGACTACATCGACGAGTCGGAGGTGCTCACACCGGCTGACGAGCATTTTCACGTGGATAAGTTTGCGTTCAAGGTGCCGTTTGTCTGTG
Organism: Candidatus Methylomirabilota bacterium; assembly: GCA_035288345.1. Taxonomy (GTDB): domain Bacteria; phylum Methylomirabilota; class Methylomirabilia; order Rokubacteriales; family DATEAO01; genus DATEAO01. The sequence goes on from DATEAO010000369.1 coordinate 2,143, forward strand.
GCTGCCGCGATCTTGGGGAGGCGCTGCGCCGGATCGGTGAAGGGGCCGCGATGATCCGGACCAAGGGTGAGGCCGGGTCGGGGAACATCGTTGAAGCGGTCCGCCACATCCGGGCGGTGACGTCCGGCATCAAGCGATCGACCACGCTGCGCCCCGAGGAGCTCATGCCAGAGGCGAAAACCCTCGGCGCGCCGTACGAGCTGGTCCGCTGGGTGGCTGAGAACGGAAAGCTTCCGGTTCCCAACTTCTCGGCTGGGGGGATCGCCACACCCGCTGATGCCGCGCTGATGATGCAGCTCGGCGCTGAAGCGGTCTTCGTTGGCTCCGGGATCTTCAAGTCGTCAGACCCCGCGGCGCGCGCCAAGGCGATCGTTCAGGCCACGACTCACTACAAAGATCCCGACATCCTGGCCAAGGTTTCTGAAGAGCTGGGGGAGGCGATGCCGGGGATTGAGACCTCAAAGCTCTCGGAGAAGGATCTGCTTCAGACGAGGGGTTGGTGAGTCATAGATGCGTTTCGAGCGCGGG
>DATEAO010000370.1:0-2500 GCA_035288345.1 Candidatus Methylomirabilota bacterium
ACTTTATCGGTGTTATAGATCACGGCGTAGAGGAGGTTGTGGGTCGCCGCGGCGTTGCCATTAAAGAAGACATCTTCCGGGAGAACCCCGAAGAGGCCCCAGTCGTTGGGCCCGAGGATCCCGCGCTCGGCGAGAGGCATCATGCCGCCGAGTGAGAAGATGAACGTGTCCACCGTATGCCGACCGGCTCGATACTCAGCGACCAGTTTGGTGACAGCGGCGAGGTCAGCGGTAAATTTTACCTCAATGCCAGGAAATCGCTTATTGAAGGCCCGGGGGATCCAATCGAGCTCCTGATCATTCGGTCCCCAGATCACGACTTGGCCCTCAGCCTTCGCCTTCTCGTAAAGGTTTTTCACAGCCGGTGACGTGGCCCAGCTCCCTTGCCCCGTGACGACCGAGGCGGTCCCGATGAGGGCGACCAGGATCAGGACTCCAACCATCATGCTGAGGTGACGGATCGTTCGTTGCATGGCATCCTCTCTCCTGCGCACGCTCGCGGTGCGCGCTTAACAACACCCCCCAGCGATAGTGACTGGCTCTTGAGACTCTGGCTCACCGGCGGCTGGGCGGAACAGGCGCTTGTGAGGCACGGGGAGCTTGTAGAGCCGTGCTGCGTTACCACCCAGAATGAGATTCAGGTCGTCTTGCGTGATGTCCAGGCGCGCAAGCTGCTTCAAGCTCCACCCCCAAACATCCACCTGGTGGGTCACCAGGCGGCGCTTGCGCATCTGCACGGCGTACGCGGGAGGCTTGTTGCCGTACTGGGCGTGGAAGGGGATGCTCGCCCCCCAGTCAGTGCCCCACAGGAGCTTCTCAGCGCCGATATTCGGATCGAGCAGCGCCTTCATGTAGAGGTCAGTCCACCAAAGCCCAGTCTCGAGGTAGACATTGTCATGGGACGCGGCGACGTTGAGCGCCTCCTCGAAGAATCGCTCGGACCACCATCCCTGTATGCCCCCGTGGTCGAGGACCAGTGGCACGTCGGGGTACTCGATGGCCAGGTCATGCGCCCACATCGGATGCAGCGTCTCGGGCCAGTAGTGGTAGCCGAGGGGGTAGCCCATCACAGTGCCCGTGTGCATTCGCGCCACGGTCTTGTGCTTTTTGGCGACCTCCATGATGGGGCGCATCTGGTCCATTCGTTCGGTCTGGCTAATCGTCTTCCGACGAGTGGAATCAGCCGGCATCCCCTCGCCGAGGCCGACAAATCTTCCGGTGGAGAGCAGCCGGTCCAGCTCCGCGGCCGCGGCCTCGGGCGACCACGGCGCTTCCCCGCGAATCGCCTTCTGCGCCGTCTCGACTGGCGCGCACACGGCGACGAACCTGTCCGGATGGCGGTCGATGATCTCCAGGTTCAGCTCGTTTCTCATCCCGAACGCAGGAAGCAACACGCACAGATCCACGTCGTAGCATTCCATGTCGTAAAGGAGGCGAGGGGAATTATCATACGGCACCAGGTCGCGCATGATCTGGGCGAGGTCGTTGTAGCGCGCGGCCTGGGTTGAGAGCTTCTGCTTCTTGAATGCCGGGCCCGCCGCAAACCGCTGGGCATGGACGTGCGTGTCAACGATGAATCGACCGAGCTTCATTCATTTCCTCCTGTGGTCGGCGGCGGCTTACGCGGCGGCCACTGCGTGGCGTTACGCCCTCGCCCCGAACGAAGTGGACAAGAGGCTGCGAGACCGACTTTTTCACTCTGTGGACCCGAGTCTAGGACGGTCGCGCAAGGCTGTCAACCAGAACCCATAGACGCTGCCCTCAGGCCGGGATTGATAAGTGAACACCTTCGATTGTATTCTGGCCTCGAGGAACGAGCCATGGAGATCACCATCCTGGGCGCAGGGCCGGCGGGGCTCTACTTCGCGATTCTCACTAAGAAGCGGGATCCCGCTCACCGCATCACGATCGTCGAGCGCGACGGGCCGAAGGACACGTTCGGCTGGGGGATCGTCTTCTCTGAGCGCACGCTCGGCTTCCTGCGCGAGCACGACCAGGAGACATACACCGCGATCACGAGGGCCTCGGAGAAATGGGAGGGCGCCGCGTGTGTTCACAAGGGGGAGAAGATCTCCGTCCTCGGCAACGGCTTTTCTGGGATCGCCCGCATCACCTTCCTGAATATTCTCCACCGGCGCTGCCTCGACCTCGGGGTGGAGATCCGCTTCAATACCACAATCACCGACGTGACGGAGCTGGCGGATTGTGATGTGCTGATCGGCGCCGACGGCGCCAACAGCCTCGTGAGGCGGACGTACAGCGACTTTTTCCAGCCGTCGGTCGACATCCGCCAGAACCGGTACATCTGGCTCGGCACGCCCAGGCTTTTCGACGACCTTTCGATGATCTTCAGGCCGACCGACGCCGGCCTCTTCATCGCCCACGCGTACAGGTTCAGCCCGACCACCAGCACCTTTATCGTCGAGTGCAACACCGATACGTGGCTCAAAGCCGGGCTCGACCCGATGTCGGAGCAGGAGACGTGCGCCTATCTCGCCCG
>DATEAO010000371.1:0-4843 GCA_035288345.1 Candidatus Methylomirabilota bacterium
AATTACTCTCATTCACCGTCTCGCCCGAATGCCACTCCCAGCCGCAATGATTGGAGCCGCCAGGAACGGTGGCTCAGCCTGCCGTAAGCTCTCCCGACAGGCTTCACTATACCAAACAGTCTCACTGTTTCCCTGCCTTCAGAGCCTGCCGCGCGAGTTCCCGCGCCCGCTCACGGCGCCGACTCTTCGATCGGAGCTTTTGAACGCTTTCCGAAGACCCGCGCTGAGATGATGCCGAGCTCGTAGAGCAGACAGAGCGGAGCCAGCATCAGAAGCATGTTGAAGGCATCGGGCGTCGGCGTCAGCATCGCGGCGACCATCGCGTTGATGAGAAGGGCGTACTTCCGATTTTTCGCCAGAAACTTGGGAGTCACCAGTCCCATCCAGGAGGCCAGCGTGATGGCGACCGGTAGCTCGAAGATCAGCCCGAAGGCCAGCGTGAACTTCAGGACGAAATCCACATAGCTCCCGATCGAGATGACCGGCGTAAGGTCCTCGGTCTTATACGTGAGAAGGAAGCGGACCGCAAAGGGAATCACGTATTGGAGACAGAACGCGGCGCCGATCACAAAGAACAGCGTCCCCACGATCACAAATGGAGCCGCGTAGCGCCGTTCGTGGCGATGGAGCCCCGGGGAGACGAACGCCCAGACCTGGTAGAGAACGACCGGAAGCGCGAGCCCGAGCCCTGCGATCATTCCCACCTTCATGTTGACCCAGAACGCCTCGGTCGGCGTCAAGAAGGCGAGCTTCACCGGGAGGGGCCGGGCGAGGAACTTGATGATTCGCTCGGAGTAGATGAACGTCGGAATGAACCCGATTCCGATCGCCAGCACGCTCCAGAGGATTCGTTTCCTCAGCTCCTCCAGGTGCGAGAAGAACGACATCTTCTCGCCGGCGTCATCGCGTGGTGTAGAGGGGGAGTTTTTTAACACCGGTTAGTCCACCGGAATGAAGTGGCGGAGCGCGCCCACGCCGCGGCCGATGGCAAACCCTTCGCGAATCGCGCGGGTCACGTAAGCCTTCGCGTCGCGGCACGCGTCAGGGAGCCGGCGCTTCTTGGCGAGACCGGCCACAATGGCCGAAGAGAGCGTGCAACCCGTGCCGTGGGTGTTCGTGGAGTCGATGCGAGAGGCCACGAACGGCGTGAAGCCTTTGCCATCGTAGAGGAGATCCAGGGCTTCTCCCTTGAGATGTCCGCCCTTGACCAGCACATGGGCGGGCCCGAGTCGGTGGATGCGGCGCGCGGCCTCTTCCATTCCCGCCCGGTCGCTCACCGGGATTTCCGCCAGCACCGAAGCCTCGGGAAGATTCGGGGTCACAATCAACGCCAGGGGAAAGAGCTCCTCCACCAACGCCGACCGAGCGTCGGGAGCAAGCAAGGGATCACCGCTCTTGGCCACCATCACGGGATCCACCACGAGCTGCTCCACCCCGTATTCGCGGAGCTTGGCCGCTACAACGCGGATGATGGCGCCGGTTGAGAGCATTCCGGTCTTCGCGGCGTCAGTGCCGAGATCGGAGAGCACCGAATCGAGCTGCTGGGCCACAAACTCCGGTGGCACGCTGTGGATCGCTTGGACCCCGACGCTGTTCTGGGCGGTCAGCGCGGTGACGACCGACATCCCAAAGACCTGGAAGGCATTGAATGTCTTCAGGTCAGCTTGGATGCCGGCCCCTCCACCGGAGTCAGAACCTGCTATCGTCAACGCTCTTGGAATCTTCATGTGAGAAGGCCGAGATACTATACATCGCCGGTCCACTTCGGACAACCTGCCGGCCCGGAAGGTACTGGGTCAAGTTGCTTCGCCATACTTCGTTCTCGGTCGTCGCCAGCCCTCAACGTACAACCACGTACGCCTCGGGCCGGCTCCTCCCTCGGGCCTCGTCTGGCTCGCAACTTGACCCAGTACCGGCGCCTAACGGACCCACTACCGCCCGGAAGAAGCCTGCTATGTGTCATGCCTCACTGACTCTTTCCTTCTGGCTGACCGGAATGATGATGGTGAACTCCCCTCGCGGGCCTTCGCGCTCGAAATGAGCGATCAGCTGAGCAGGGGCGCCGGAGCGAATCTCCTCGAACTTTTTGGTGAGCTCGCGGAAGAGCACCAGCTCGATGGCCCCGAACACTTCTTCGATTGCCGCCAGGGTCTTCAAGAGTCGGTGTGGCGACTCGTAGAGGATGATTGTTTTCTCCAGGGCCGTGAGCGCGCGGAGGCGAGCAAGGCGCCGGCCCGCTTTTACCGGGAGGAATCCCTCGAAGACGAAGCGGTCTGCTGGGGTCCCTGAGACGGACAACGCTGCGGTGAGCGCCGAGGCACCGGGCACCGGCACCACGGGGATCCCGGCTGACCGGGCGAGCTTGACGAGGTGAAAACCGGGGTCTGAAAGCCCCGGGGTCCCCGCGTCGGTGACGAGCGCGACCGATTTCCCCTCGTTGAGACGGCCGAGCAGCGTGTCGCCTTTCTTCAATTTGTTGTGCTCGAAGTAGCTCGTCGCGGGCGTGTGAATGCCGTAATGAGCGAGCAGCACCCGGGTCCGGCGCGTGTCTTCAGCCGCGATGAGGTCGACCTCCTTCAGCACGCGCAAGGCTCGAAGCGTGACGTCTTCGAGATTTCCAATGGGGGTGGCGACCACGTAGAGCGTCCCCGTCATCGCGCTCTCGTCAACGAGGGATTCGTGCGAGGCGAGTGGGCGGCGAAGAAGAAGCCGGCGTCAGACGACCCGGATGAGCGACCCGCTACGCGGATTCGGCCTTGGTCTCGTAAACGAGGATGGGGCGTTCGCGGCTCAGGATCATCTCACCGGTAATCAGGCATTCTTTCAGCCCCTGAAGGGATGGGAGCTCGTACATGAGGTCGAGCATCGTCTCCTCCAGGATCGCCCGGAGACCTCGCGCGCCGGTGCCACGCTTGAGCGCCTCCTTGGCAATCGCGGCCAGGGCGTCATCGGTGTACTTGAGTCGCACCTTCTCCAGCTCGAAATACTTCTGGTACTGCTTGATGATGGCGTTCTTCGGCTCTTTGAGGATCCGGCAGAGCGCGCCCTCGTCGAGATCGTGGAGCGTCGCAATCACGGGCAACCGGCCGACGAACTCCGGGATCAGCCCGTATTTCAGCAGGTCCTCTGGTTGAATCAGGCTGAGAAGATCGCCGATCCGTCGCTCGGCCTTCGATCTGATCTCGGCGCCGAAGCCGATCCCTGAGCGCCCGACGCGGTTTTCAATGATCTTCTCAAGTCCGACGAACGCGCCGCCGACCAGAAAGAGAATGTTCGTGGTATCGACCCGGATGAACTCCTGGTGCGGGTGCTTCCGCCCCCCTTGCGGGGGAACATTCGCGACGGTCCCCTCAAGGATCTTCAAGAGCGCCTGCTGGACCCCTTCACCCGATACGTCGCGGGTGATCGAGGGGTTCTCCGACTTGCGGGCGATCTTGTCGATCTCGTCGATGTACACGATGCCGCGCTCGGCCCGCTCCACGTCATAGTCAGCGGCCTGCAGCAGGCGGAGGATGATGTTCTCCACGTCCTCCCCGACATACCCGGCCTCGGTGAGCGTGGTCGCGTCCGCGATGGTGAACGGCACGTGGAGGATCTTCGCGAGTGTCTGGGCCAGGAGGGTTTTTCCGGAGCCGGTCGGGCCGATCAGGATGATGTTCGACTTCTGAAGCTCGACGTCTCCGACCTCGTTCCCCGCCTCTATGCGCTTGTAGTGATTGTGGACCGCGACCGCCAGGACCTTCTTCGCCCGCTCCTGCCCGATCACATACTGATCGAGGATGGATTTGATCTCGGCGGGCTTGGGAAGGCTCCGGATCTCGCGGCTCTTTTCCTCCTCCCACTCCTCGGCGATGATGTCGTTGCAGAGCTCGATGCACTCATCGCAGATGTAGACCGTGGGGCCGGCAATGAGCTTTCTGACATCATTCTGGTTTTTACCGCAGAACGAGCACTTCAGCACGCCGTTAGTTTCGCGCGATCGCCCCATGTGCTGTCAAGTTCCTCACTTGTCCGCGACCCCCGTGAGCAGCGCCGCATCTGAAACCGGCCTCGGGGTGGGTTTGGATGAAATTACCGCATCGACGATATTGTAATCCTTTGCCTGTTCCGCTGTCATGAAAAAATCTCGGTCGGTGTCTCGCTGGATTTTCTCGAGTGTTTGGCCGGTGTGATAGACCAGGATTCGGTTCAGCTCGTCGCGCATCCGGATGATCTCCCTCGCCTGGATGTCGATGTCCGTGGCCTGCCCCTGGACCCCGCCGAGCGGCTGGTGGATCATGATCCGGGCATGAGGCAGCGTGAAGCGCTTGCCCCTCGCGCCCGCGCAGAGGAGGAGCGCGCCCATGGACGCGGCCTGCCCCAAGCAGATCGTCGAGATCGCGGGCTTGACGTACTGCATCGTGTCGTAAATGGCCAAGCCAGCCGTCACCGATCCTCCGGGAGAGTTGATATAGAGGTAGATATCTTTGTCGGGATCTTCAGCCTCCAGGAAGAGCATTTGGGCGACCACGAGGTTCGCCAGGTCATCCTCGATGAACGTGGGGAGAAAGATGATCCGCTCTTTGAGGAGCCTCGAGAAAATGTCGAAGGCCCGCTCTCCGCGGGGCGTTTGTTCGACGACGACAGGAACTAATGACATGGGCCGTCTCCTTCCCTGTTCCGTAGCTGCCCTCTCAGTGTACATCGGAAGTGATCGCCGCGTGCTGGATCAGAAAGTCCATGGTTTTGGAGTCCTTGAGTGACCGACGCAGCTCGTCGAGATCGCCGCTCTTTTCCAGGAGCCGTCGGAGCGCTTGCGGACTCCGTTTGCTCGCGAGAGCGATCTTCTCCACCTCTGTGTCCA
>DATEAO010000372.1:0-3754 GCA_035288345.1 Candidatus Methylomirabilota bacterium
TCGCGAACGCCCTCGACCACTCGATGAATCACGCCGGGAAGATCCATTGAGGTCAAGAGCTCGCCAATGACGCGCGCGAGCGTCTCGGCGTCGCTCCGCCGGCGCTGCGCCTCAGCGTACATTCTCGCATTCTTGATCGCGAGGGCCGCCTCGCGCCCAAACGCCTGCAAGAACGAGAGCTCGTCGGCCCTGACCACACGCGGGGAGCGAAAGAGCAGCGCGAGACACCCGAATCGCTCTCCTGGCAGTCCGAGCGGCATCGCGATGAGCCGTCGAAATCCCAGTTGCTTCACCAGTGTGGTCTTCCCTAACGTGGCGTCCCGCAAGAGGTCCGTCACCACGATCGGGCGACCGGTTTCCACGATCCGGTCCACCCAGGCTCCGGTTGCGAGGGGATCGAGCAGCGAGCCGCCCTCGGGGATCCCGATTGAAGCGCCCACGGAAAATCCGCGGCCCTCAGCGAGCACCAGCACGGCCGCGTCAGTGCCCAGCGCCTCTTGGGCCCGGCGCACCACGAGGGGGAAGAGGCGATTTGAATCAATCTCCCCCAGGAGTGTTGGGATCGGCGCCTCGGGAGCGCGACGGCGCTCCTCACGCGGCGACGGGGCGCTCACTTCCTGGGCCACCCCTTGCACTCCGGAGGGAAGACCCTGGGTGTCCGCAACGAGACGCATGCGGATCTCGACCGTCACATGCGAGCCGTCTCGGCGACGAAGCTCGGTGCGAAACGGCTCGGCCTCGCGCTCACCGCGAACCATCTGCCTGGTGAGCGCCAGGGCGCGCTCGAAATCTTCAGGAGGAAGCAGGTCCTGGAGCGTGAGGTGCGTGCAGTCCTCAGCGTGGTAGCCGAGTCGCGCGAGCGCCTGACCGTTCAGAAAGAGGATCCGGCCGGCGAGGTCGTGCACATAGATGATGCTGGCGGAGTCCTCCTCCAGGAGATGTTTGAGAGATTCGGTCATCATAGCGCGAGTCTCGTGAGCGCCACTCAACGTTTTCTCCCCGGGTCAGTGAACCCTTGACGACACTTCCGGCACGCCGTTGAAAAAGGCCCATCTGCGGCGGAACGAGATGTCAGATGTCGCGAGCTCGATCCAACTGACATCAGACATCCGAAATCCGACATCTCGGACCAGTCGTCCCACCCTTGGCCGCCTTGCATCTGGACCTTTTTGAACAGCCTGGGAGTAAATAGCAGAGTCACTTGAGAGCCGATGGCATTCTAGCAAGACGAGCGGACCAAAAGGAAGTTTCCCGCGCCCGATAGGCAAAACCTCACGCTAGGGGGACTGCTGAAAAAACCCGGCTTCGCCTACAGGGCTCGGCCGTGGGGAGAAACGAGCAGCCCGTTCGGGGTCCGGGGTCCGGACTCCGCGATGCGGGAATCGGGATCGGGAATCCGAACCACTAACTCCGAAACTCGAATCCCGGACCACGATTCCCGGACTGCGGTCCCCGGATCCCGAGCCCCGGATCCCCGAACGTACAGAGGCTTCTCAGGAGGGCGAGGTTCTTGGGGTCAGACTCGTCATTGTCTTTCGGCGTCTCGCGCAGTCAGCTCTCAGCAGTCAGCCAACGATGAAACATTTCGTCCGACTGAGTGCTGAGAGCTGATGGCTGAGCGCTGGGAGCTTAATGAAGCTTCTTGGCTTCAGCGAGGATCTTCTCAGGATCAGGAAGCTCTCCCTTCCCGTACTTCTCGACAAACCGAACCTTTCCGGCCGTGTCGACGATGAACGTGGCGCGACTGTTCGCGTTGAGCTCCGGCCAGTAGATGCCGTATTGGTTGGCCGCCTCTCGATGGATATCGGCGAGCAGCGGATATGAGATTCCGCCAAGGGACTTGGCCCAGGCGTCGTGGCTGAACATGCTGTCCGTGCTAATCCCCATGACCTGGGTATTGGCGGCCTCGAAGTCCTTGAGCTTGGCTTCGAAGGCCGGCATCTCTTTGGTTCACCCTGGAGTCCAGTCCAGCACGTAAAAGAGCAGCACCACATTCTTCTTCCCCCTGAATTCGCCCAGGGTGTGCTCCTTGCCGCCGATTCCCTTGAGCGTGAAATCTGGGGCCGCATCGCCAACTTTGATTTCCGCCATGACGCCTCCTCCTTTCACCTCGGAAGGGGGCCGGGATGGCCCCCTTCCGAACCTCCCCCTGAAGCTTGCGCCGGCGAAGCCGGCGCTCGAACACTGCCACGACACCTGCTCGTTCTGAACGTTCTTCGGCGGGGACTTCGTCCTATCGGGCCTGAGTCACGGAGCGATCAGCAATCAGTGGGATCGCTTACGGCCAAAGCCCCTCGAGGGGCGAACAGCCTGTTGCCGCGCTTCCTGCCAGAGCACGTTGCGCCGCGCTTCCAGAAGCCGCTCGGCCAGGCCCAGATAGCCGGCCGCGCTCACCACTTTTCCGGTTTCGTAGAGCCGCTCCAGTCGAGCGGTGTGGCGGGGATCACGAAGCGCATGATGATCCAGAATCACCCGACACCCGGTCTCCTGGATGATAGAGAGCAGATTCTCAATCCCCCGCTCGACCACCTCTGTGCCCACATGGCGCTCCAGGTACGTGGGGGGGCCGCTCAGGTAAAGGAGATGGGGGCGCTCGCGGATGAGATAGGCGGTGGCGACGGGTGAGGCCGGCCCCTGGACATCTGAGGCGTGAACAAACCGAAAGCCGTCATCCCGGTCCGTGATCGTGAGCGCGATAACATAGCCGAATCCCGACCCTTCAGCGCCATGAGATAGCGGCGGAGAGGCTTTTACGAGAGCATCGGGGAACTCGTAGTGTTTTCCATCCGCCAGCTCGAGGCGACAGTGCGGCTTCACGCTGTCCCAGAACGAGCACCCCCTCCGCTTTTGGGACTCATTGATCATGCGCAACGGGTTCTTCACCCAGACCTGGCTTCGCTTGTAGATCGCCGGGTCAACATGGAAGTGATCTTCATGGTAGTGGCTGACCGAAATCAGCTGGGCGCGCGTCGAGTATCCCTTGATCCGGTCGATCGCTCGATCGAGCGCCTCGACCTCGTCGGGGGCCGGAGGGAGACCGTATCGGTTCTGGCCCAGCGCGGCGCCGGGATCGATCAGGATCCCTGTTTTCCCCACTTCCACGTACGTGGCCATGGAGCGGACGCCGAGAGACTCAGCGGCCAGCGGAACAACTTTCATGAAATGATCACAATCAACAGCTCGCGTGTTTCTGTCACATGCGGTTTAGGAAGACGACTCGAGGCGATTGCGTCGATCACTCATCGAGACACCGAAACAGCCGGATTATAAACCAACCGCGTCGCGATAGCCAGGGGTGATTTCGCGACGCGAGAATTTTTTATCAGGCCGGCCAGCCTGCGACGAGGTGGCGAAGCGTCACGGCGATGGGGCGCCGTGTTCGGAGGGCTTCAGCGCGGCGTAGACGGCGAAGAGCATGGGGGTGGGGATTCCGAACCGCTCGCCCAGACGCACGGCGTAGCCCTGAAGCGCTTCGATCTCGAGACGTCTCCCGTGGATGAGATCGTGGTGGAGCGACGAATAGGCGGTGGGTGGCAGACGATCGGCCATGGAGAGAGCGCGCTCCCAGGCGTCGGGCGCCAGCGGCGCGCCCGACGCGCTGGCCAGCGCAGCGATCTCTTCGAAGAGACGCTTCAGCATCTGGCGGGTCTCCGGCGTGGACCGGATCGGACCGATCGGGCAGCGCGTGAGCGCGGTCATACCGCCGAGCACGGTGATGAAGAGGTACTTCTCCCACAAGACCCGTTGAATCTGG
>DATEAO010000373.1:0-3311 GCA_035288345.1 Candidatus Methylomirabilota bacterium
AAAATGACGCACTGCGTCCCAACGGTGATCGGCAACCTCAGGTTTACAACCTACGAGTTCCCGATGGCAACATCGTGGATCGGGAAGCCGCCAAGGCCTACGTCAAGGAGCATTACCCCAGCAAGCGGGAGCAAGCGCGTCGCGCAGCAGAACGCGCCAAAAGCAAAAGGGACGCGTCCCAGCTCGGAAATAAGGGGCAGCCCAAGGGCTCCACCAACCGAGTCAAACGGGATCACGTCCCTCACGCTACAGTACATCATGAGCACCCAGTAATCCAACCCGCTAACACACAGCCCTGACGCACGACCCGCATTCCGGCGCTCGACCGGCGGAGGGGCCGGGGTCTCTCCGTGCGTGCGGAAGGCGGCGGGTCCGATAAAGGCACGGTGAAGCCTGCTATCCATGCATTCATCACGTGGCTGGGCGCCTTGGAAGACAGTTCGTCGCTTCTTGGGCAGGGCTTCGGATCGGCTGGGCGGGGAGTCAGCCGTTCGGGTTAGTCGAAACGGAGTTGGAACGGCGCTTCGAGGCGCAGACGCACGGAGGACGCGTCGAGTCGGCAGAGCGCGAGGGTCTCCCGTAGGAATTCAATGAATCCACGGACGCCCAGAGAACGGACGGATTTGATGAGAGCCGTGGAGTAGTGCGCAAGGACATTGAGGGTATGCGCGAGGCGCATCAGGTAGTGGTAGCCCTTCATGGCCTTCCAGTTGATGGAGTAGCAGTGCTCGTAGTTGTAGCCGTGGCGTTTTTCGACGAGGAACCCGGATTCGATCGCCCAGCGATGTCGCGCTCCGAGGTTGCAGCGTTGGTGCACGTTGTCGTGATGCAGGGGTTTGCTGGAGAGCCACGCATGCCGTGAGGTTCGCGTTATCTTTTGCCCGGTCTGATCATCGATCGCCTCCCAGCTTTCTTCGCAGACCACGACGTGGACGATTCTCCGCCGCTTGGATCTGCCCGAACCGTACTCATACTCGATGTCATTGACCCATTGAAACTGTTGCCGGCGGCCGCCCCATGTTTGCTCCCGGCAATTCTCATGTTGGAGACCTCTGAGCCCTCTGAATTCGTCCCAGACGGAGGGCAGAGAAGCATCCTGCAGGACAATCATGAATTGCCACCGGTTCTGGTCGCAGATCTTCATGATCGGGCCGTTCGGATAGAGTCCGTCCAAGAGCACCAGGACCGGGAGGCGCGGAAATTCTTTCTTGAGCCGCTTGGCTAGCCGGCGGAAAGCTCGCGTTTCGCAGTCCTGTTTGTCCCGGCTTGTGTCTCCTTCGGTAAAGTCGAGGAACTCCGTGATCAGAGGGAGGCTCATCCCATTGCGCAAGGCCAGGTTCGCTTCCAGCACATAGACATAGTACTGGTCCGCCTGCTCCTCATCCTTCTTCGTGTGACGCTCGAGCCATTCCTCGCTGAGAAGCTCGCTCCGAACCAGCTTCTGCGAGCCGTCGATGGCAATCGGATAGCAGTTCTCGACGAGGTACCGTTGGAACTTCTTCTTGCGAATCGACTGCCGCATCAACTCGACATGAGCCGCCATGATCTCCTCCACGTCGATCACGGAGAGCAACCGGTTGAGAGTGTCGTGATGAGGAAGACTTTCCAACTCGGGAAAGAAGATCGTAAGGTTGGCCATGAACTGAGGACGAGTCATCTTCTGGGCGGGCCGCTCGACGAGAGCCCATCTGATACACGAACATCAAAATCCCGTAGAGCATGAGCATCGTCAGCCGGTGCTTGGTCTTGTTCGGATCCCGAGGATCCTCAATCTTCGAGAACCGTCTCAGCAGAGTCGGAAGTTGCGCTCGCATCACGCGGAGCTGCTCGGTGAGCGCTTCCTCGCGGGCCGCCTGCTCTTCCTCAGGGCTCCGGTATTGACAGGTGTGATTGGGGATCGCGGGCACGGTGGCGAGGGCTCCCAGCCCCGCCGCCTTCTGCGCCTCCCGCAGCGCGAGCTTCGCAGCCCGCTTCGCCTTTCTTCTCTCTTTGATCGAATCTGTGCCGGCACGATTCCTCATTCGATGACCCTCCCGGTCAACCCATCGCTGCAAAGCTGCTCTCGAAAGTCTCTAACCAGCGGCTTCACGTAGATCATCTTGCGGGTCGTCGTGTACTCGCGCCCAGGTCGCACAAGTCCGGCGCCCGTCGTCTGCCCAAGATGAATCCACCCCGCCGCTCGATAGCACGTGCCAGGATAGCGGGCCGGATCCACGAAGGTCTCCATCAACACGGGGTGGTATCCCCAGCGCCCCTCCCAATCCGCTCTTACACGCCGAGCCAGTTGCCCCAGCACATGACTGGCCATGTGTTTGACCTGGACCCATGGGAAGATCAGGTAACGACTGTTGCAAATCAACCAGGGCAGGTTGCGCAGCCGTTGCCGCTCGCTCCACCCGATCCACCGGTCGCGCGCCCCCAGCGACTTGGCCGCTCCCGCCATCAGCAGGCAACCCAGCGGCCTCTCCTTGGATACGATGAAATATCGCAGCACACAGCCGAACGGCTTCTTGTACCCGAGATAGTGATAGCGTTCGACGTACTCGTTCCAGAGCCCGGTGGCTTCCTTGTTCGTGACCACTTCCAGACTCACTCGGCCCAGCTGCCCGAGCTCGCTGCCGATCTTATCTCTGGGATCACTCCGTTCCGTCCTCACCGGTGGCCCCTTCTTCCGGTAAGGTCCCCCTCCTCGCTTCCCACCAAGTCGTATCTGCCCGCTCTCTTCCAGCTTCTCCAGCAACTTCAGACACGCGGTGACCTTGTGCGCTCCGCTCGCCGTCACCCAGCCCCAGTGCTCACAGATCGTTTGCGCTAGCTCCTTGCGGCTCAGCGCCGGAAAACCCCTACTTACCTCACGAATGTGCTCGATCTCTTGAACCCCGATCTCACGTCCGCTCTGTAGAAATCCGGCCTCTTCGCTTTCTGCCATCGTAGCGAATCCCTCCACACGAGAATTCCACGCTATCCTGGCAGAGTGCGTCCAAAATGTCTAGTCCCCTCTTTGCGAAAAGAAATTTTCCCGCCTGGCATTGAACCCAGGAAATTCAAGGCACTGCCGGTCATGCGTCAGCGCTGGCGCGCCAGGGAACCGCGGCTCTAAGCCGCAGCCCTTTTTGCACCCGCGCCGGACAGGTGGTACTCTTTCTCTCGAGGCAACAAGGAGAACCGAGATGGATGTCCAAACGGACACTTATATGCGAAATCAGCTGTTCGAACGGAAGAGGAAGCTCGAGTCGGCGATTCGGACCACGACAGAAACACGTCATCTGTCGCACTTGCTGGAGGAGGAGGACTCGGCCCTCGAACGGGTC
>DATEAO010000374.1:0-8870 GCA_035288345.1 Candidatus Methylomirabilota bacterium
GAGGACACCTCCACAACTGGCATGTGCGGCCATCACGGCGTGCCGGCTTGGAGCTTCGAGAACGAGATCTGCCTCGTGATTCTTTACCACCTGCCACCCAACCAGCGGGAGCGCCACGTGGTACCCCTTATTCGAGAAGAAGACTCCGTTCTCGATCCGGCTCGCGCTGCACCCGCTCAGCCACAACAGAAGCCACAACAGAAGAGGGACGAGCCCTCCCCCGACAGCACGAGCTCCCAACCGCAACGATTCAACCAGCCTTCCCCCCGTCGCCTGAACGGACAGACGTCTTTACGCGATGACGTCGGGCCAGCTCGCGAAAGATTTGGCGTACGGAAATCCCACGCCCTCCAAGCAAGACCATCGTGTGAAACCAGACGTCAGCGATCTCGGCGACCAGCCGCTCATCAGGCTCCTTGGTGAGGGAAGCCAGGATCACTTCGGTCGCCTCCTCACCGATCTTCCGGCAAATCTGTGGCTCGCCCTTGGCAAGCAGCTCCGAGACATATGAGCCGGGCTGAGGCTCGGCCTTTCGCGATTGGATCACCCGCTCGACCAGATCGAGTGTCTCAACGCCATCCCCGCGCTCCGGGGAACGATTCGCCCCGTTGAGCTGACGGAAGAAGCAGCTCCGGCTCCCCGTGTGGCACGCAGGACCTTCTTGGTGCACCTGCAGCAGGAGCGCGTCGTGATCACAATCAGCGAAGATCGCGTCAACGTGCTGAACGTGGCCGGAACTTTCGCCTTTCTGCCAGAGCGCCTGACGTGAGCGGGACCAGAAGTGAGCGAGCCCCGTCTCCTGAGTCTTCTTGATCGCTTCCCGGTCCATCCACGCAACCATGAGAAGCTCACCCGTCTCAGCCTCCTGCACGACCGCGACGATGAGGCCATCCTTGTCAAACTTCAGCTCGTCACTATTTTTCATAGTTTAGCTTTCAGCAATCAGCAGTCAGCCATCACCGAGACAATCCACTGCTGACCGCTGATAGCTGATCGCTGACCGCTCATAGTTCAAGCCTGATAGGAACGCCCCGCTCTTTGAGATATGTTTTCGCGTCGTTAATCGTGTAGGGGCCAAAGTGAAAGATGGACGCCGCAAGCGCTGCATCCGCCTGGCCAGTGGTGAGCCCGTCATAGAGATGCTCAAGATTGCCGGCCCCGCCGGAAGCGATAACGGGGATTGAGACAGCCTGAGCCACTCGGCGGGTCAGCTCGAGGTCATATCCGTCTTTCGTGCCGTCCCGGTCCATGCTGGTCAGGAGGATCTCTCCGGCGCCCAGCGACTCGGCCTCCTGGGCCCACGCGATCGCATCGCGCCCCGTGGGCCGACGCCCACCGTGGGTATAAACCTCCCACTTCAGGGGTTCGGGGTCCGGGGTTCGCAGTGCGGGGTTCGGGGTCCGGGGTCCGGGATTCGATTCTCCGTTCTGCGAACCCCGAACCCCGAACCCCGAACCCCGAACCTGACGCGCGTCAATCGCGCAGACAATGCACTGGCTCCCGAAGCGCTCCGCAGCTTCTTTGAGCACGACAGGGCGCTCCACCGCGGCCGTATTCAGCGAGACCTTGTCGGCGCCGGCTCGAAGCAGAGTACGAACGTCATCAACGCTTCGAACACCGCCTCCAACCGTGAGCGGCATGAAGATGCCCTCGGCAGTCTGGCGAACGACATTAAGCATGATCTCGCGCTCTTCGTGAGACGCGGTGATATCCAGGAAGACCAGCTCGTCCGCCCCGGCCCGGTCGTATGCCTGGGCCGCGGCCACCGGGTCCCCGGCATCACGGAGATTCAGAAATTGCACTCCCTTCACAACCCGGCCATCTTTGACGTCGAGACACGGGATCACCCGCTTCGCCAGCATCAATGCTTCCTTTTGCGCTTCTCCGGCTCAAACTCTGCAAGGGCGACTTTAAGATCGACTGCGCCCGTGTAGAGTGCCCGACCCATCACGGCCCCGATCACGCCCGGTATCCTCGCCAGCCGTCTCAAATCGTCTAAGGCTCCGATCCCTCCCGACGCGATAATGGAGAGTCCTGAATGGGCCGCGACCTTTTTGGTCGTTTCGATGTTGGGGCCGCTCCCAGTCCCGTCCTTCAGGATGTCAGTATAGAGGAGCGCGGCCGCGCCGGCGCGCCGGGCCTCTCGCGCCAAACTCTCGATCGGTTGCTCCGTGACGTTCTTCCACCCATCCACCGCGACCTGACCGTGGACCGCATCCGCCGCCACGATGATTCGATTGGGGAAGCGGCGACAGACGTCAATCAGGAACGTCATGTCACGCGCCGCGCGCCTCCCCACGAGCGCCCATCTCGCGCCGGCATCAAAAAGTTCCTCCACGCTCTCGAGGTCCCTCAACCCTCCGCCAGCCTGGACCGGCACGGACACGGCTTTCACGATCTCGCGGACGAGGTCTGCCTGCTTCGGCGCGCCGGCGAATGCGCCGTCAAGGTCGATCACGTGGAGCCGCTTTGCGCCCAAGCTCGCCCAATGCTGGGCAATCGACACCGGGTCGTCTGAAAAGACCGTCTCGGCCTCAGGCTTCCCCTGGACCAGGCGGACGCACCTGCCGCCTCGAAGATCGATCGCAGGGATCACTATCACGCCTGGTTCCCCTTCACCAGTCGAGTGAAGTTCTCAAGCAGCTTGAGCCCCCAGGTCTGGCTTTTCTCGGGGTGGAACTGCGTTCCGAAGAGATTCGCTTTGGTGATCGCCGCCGGAAAGGTGACCCCATATGAGCAGGTGGCGACACTGAGCCCATCTTCCGCGGGCTCGGGATAGTACGAGTGAACAAAATAGAAGTAGGCGCCGCTCGGGATCCCGTCCAAGATCCGCATCTCGCCCCGGTGCTCCACCTGGTTCCACCCCATGTGCGGCACCTTGAGCCCTCGTGGAAAGCGCCGCACCACGCCGGGAATCAGATCCAGCCCCTTGCCCTGCCCGAACTCCTCGCTCTCGGAAAAGAGGAGCTGGTAGCCGAGGCAGATCCCCAGGAAGGGCTTACCGTCGCGGAGCGACTGCTTCAACGGCTCGGTCAGGTTCAAGACCTCCAGATTCCTCATCGCGTCGTGAAAGGCTCCGTCGCCGGGAAGAATCAGCGCATCCGCGCGTTCCACCTCGCGCGGATCCTGCGTGACCAGCGCGCGCTCCCCAAGCCGCGTGATTGCCTTCTCGACACTTCCGAGATTTCCCCTGCCGTAATCAACAATGGCGATCATTTCATTCGTGGGGAGAACGTGCCTCCCGCGCATTGATTGCAGCGCGGGCACCCGGGCTGCCGCCCGCCCGCGCTCCGTGCCCTCTTACGCTTCACGCTTCACTCTTCACGCTTCACTACTTCACGCTTCACGCTTCACGTTAGAGGCTCCCTTTGGTTGAGGGAATCGCGCCCGCCACGCGGGGATTCATCCGCGTCGCCTCCGCCAGCGCGCGGCCGCACGCCTTGAAGATCGCCTCAATGATGTGGTGAAGGTTCTCCCCGTAGTGGAGATTCACGTGCAGCGTCACACCCGCGTTCAGGGCAAACGAACGGAAAAAATGTTGAACCATTCCCACGTCGAAGTTCCCGATCTTGGCGTGACCAAGCGGCGCGTTGCACACCAGGTAAGGGCGGTTCGAGCAGTCCACCACCGCCGTCACCAAGGTCTCATCCATCGGAACCGACGCGGTGCCGAAGCGCATGATCCCCTGCGCCGTGCCGACCGCCTCCTTGAACGCCTTGCCCAGGCAGATCGCCACGTCCTCCACCGTGTGGTGGAGATCCACCTCCGTGTCGCCGCGCGCGTCCACCGTGAGGTCAAAGAGGCCATGCTTGGCCATGGCCTCTAGCATGTGGTTCAAAAACGGAATCGTCGTTTCCACCTTGTACTCGCCGCTGCCATCCAGGTTGAGTTGGATCAGGATCTCCGTCTCTCGAGTCTTCCGCTCGATCCGCGCCTGCCTCGACTCCGACTGGCCACTCGTTGCCTGGACCATTCCGTTAGCTCGGCTCTTGGAGGCGGATGCGGGCCGCCTCGCCGTGAGCATGGAGCCCTTCCATCTGCGTGAGCGCTCTCACATGCGGCCATGCCTCTTCGAGCCCCTGTTGAGAGTAGTGAATGACGCTCGATCGCTTGACAAAATCCTCAACCCCCAAGGGAGACGAGAAGCGCGCGGTCCCCCCTGTTGGGAGGACGTGATTGGGACCCGCGACATAGTCCCCGATGACCTCGGGAGTGTGACGCCCCAGGAAAATCGCACCCGCGTGGCGCACCCGCGGCAGCAGCTCAAACGGGTTCGCCACCTGAAGCTCCAGATGCTCGGGCGCCAGCCCGTTCGCAATCTCCACTGCCTCGTCAAGATCACGGGTAACGACCAGGGCGCCGTTCGATTGGAGTGACTTCAACGCGGTCTCGCGCCGTGAGGCGCTTTCGAGCTGTCGCTCGAGCTCCGATTCCACTGCCGCGATCAACGGAACGGACGGCGAGAGAAGGAGCGATCGCGCCATCGGATCGTGCTCGGCTTGAGCAAGGAGGTCAGCCGCGATCCACGCAGGATCGGCACCTGCATCAGCGACCACCACCACCTCACTCGGCCCGGCGAGCATGTCGATCCCGACCTGGCCGAAGACTTTCGCTTTGGCCAGCGCCACGTAGATGTTCCCAGGCCCGACGATCTTGTCAACGCGCCGGATCGTGGCGGTCCCGTATGCCAGCGCGGCCACGGCCTGAGCTCCGCCGACGCGATACGCCTCGCTGATCCCCGCGACCTGGGCCGCGGCGAGCAGCGCCGGGTGGAGCGAGCCATCAGGCCGCGGCGGTGAGACCAGCACGATCTCCTGAACTCCGGCCACCCGAGCGGGGACCGCGGTCATCAGAAGCGTCGACGGATAGACCGCGCGCCCCCCCGGCACGTAGATCCCGATTCGATCCAGGGGTCTCACCTGCTGACCGAGGAGCGAGCCGTGCTGATCCTCGATCCACCACGAGGTCGGGAGCGCTCGGCGATGATACTCGGCGATCCGGTCCCGCGCGTAGCTGAGCGCAGCGAGCGCGTCGGCAGCGATCGAGGCCGCGGCAGACTCGAACTCCCCTTGTGAGATCGCCAACTCCTTGGCGGTCAGCCGCACGCCGTCAAAGCGCTGGGTGAATTCCAGAAGCGCATCATCACCCCGGCTTCTCACGGCTGAGAGGATCGTCTCAACATCACGGTGGATCGCCGGATCAACCCTTTCAGGCGAGCGATCCAACGCTTGAATCACGCCCTCAACCCCAAGCGCTCTCGTCTCCAGCCTTCTAGCAATCATCGTCTGCGCGTCCCTGCCACACTTTATTCTTGCCGTCCACTCGCGCCGTGCTGAGAAGCGAGCAGATCGAGGCCCGAGGGAGGAGGAACCCCGAGGCGTATGCCGTTCCCTCGGAGGGGGGCACGCCCCCCTTCCGAACCTCCCCCAAGCTTGCGCCGGCAAAGCCGGCGCTCGAACAAGAGAACGCCAACAAAGCCCGACCGAGAACGTGGTTGGGCGAGCCGCAGCCGAAGGCGAGGCGAGCAACTCGATAAGATCGGCGAGCGGGAGCGAGTCGATGCGACGCTTATCGGCACGGCGCGAGCGCTCCCTTGATCTGGGCCATCAACTCGTTGATCGCCGCGTACTCGGTCTTCAGAGAGGCCCGGTTCACGATCAAGCGCGCGGTGGATTTCATGATCTCGGCGACCTCGACCAGGCCGTTCGCCCTCAAGGTCTCCCCGGATTGCACGAGGTCGATGATCCGCTCAGCCAGCCCGACCAGCGGCGCCAGCTCGATGGAGCCATCCAGCTTGACCACCTCGACCTGAATCCCCCGCTCGGTGAAATACTGCTCGGCCAAACGCGGGTATTTGGTGGCCACGCGCACCCATGACCACTTGGAGGGGTCGTCACGCTCCCAGAGCTCTTTCGGCTCAGCGACGACCAGCCGGCAGAAACCGAACCCGAGATCGAGCGGCTCGTAGACGTTCGGCTCCTCTTCCAGCAGAATGTCTTTCCCCAGGATCCCGAGATCTGCGGCCCCGTACTCCACGTACGTGGGAATGTCGAGAGGCTTCAAGATCAGAAGCCGCAGTCCCGTGGCCTCGCTCTTCCAGATCAGGCTGCGCGACTCCTCTTCGGGGATGCCGTCGAGCCCAATCCTGCGCAGCAGCTCGACAGCCGGCTTGAAAAGGCGCCCCTTGGGCAGAGCAAGCGTCAAGGTCTGTTTCATGAGAACCGCTTGATGTCGGCTCCGAGGCTTTTCAGCTTCTCCTCCATCCGCTCATAGCCGCGATCGAGATGGTAGACCCTGGCCACCGTCGTGGCGCCGCGACCGGCCAGCCCCGCAAGCACGAGCGATGCTGATGCGCGGAGGTCAGACGCCATGACCTGGGCGGCCTCGTAGTGATCAACGCCCCGCACCACTGCCACAGCGCCGTCGGTCTCGATCCGAGCGCCCATGCGGCGAAGCTCCGCCGCGTGCATGAAGCGATTTTCGAAGATCGTCTCCGTGATCCGGCTCACGCCGTCAGCGAGCCCGAGGAGCGCCATAAACTGGGCCTGCATGTCGGTGGCAAACCCGGGGAACGGGTTGGTGATCAGATCAACCGGGCGGGGCCGCTCCGGTCCGCTGACGCGGACCCAATCGGGCCCGATGTCGAGCCTCGCCCCTGTCTCCTCCAGCTTCGCGAGCGTGGCTGAGAGATGGTCAGGGATCAGTTCCGTCACGGTGACTTCGCCCGTCGTGATCGCGCCTGCAACAAGGAGCGTTCCCGCCTCGATCCGATCGGGGATGATTCGATGCTGAGCCTGGCCGAGCTCGGGGACCCCTTGAATCTCGATCCGCTCGGTTCCGGCCCCTTCGATCTTGGCCCCCATCGCTGAGAGGAGCCGGGCAAGGTCAGCGACCTCAGGCTCCCGCGCCGCGTTCTCGATGATGGTGGTCCCTTCAGCCAGGCTCGCCGCCATCACGAGGTTCTCGGTTCCCGTCACGGTCACGAGATCAAGACTGATGCGACTCCCCTTGAGCCGGCTGGCTCTTGCCTCCACATACCCGCTCTGAATCGAGATCTCTGCGCCCAACTTTTCAAATCCCTTCAGATGCTGGTCGATCGGCCTCTGACCGATTGCGCACCCGCCCGGCAGCGCGACTCGAGCGCGCCCCTCGCGAGCGAGGAGCGGCCCCAGCACCAGCACTGAGGCGCGCATCGTGGAGACCAGCTCGTAGGGCGCCTCGTGCTGCTTCACATTTGGGACCTCGATGACGCAGCGCCGGTCCGGGCTCAAGCTGTATTCGGCGCCGAGAAGCTCCAGGAGTCTCAGGATCGTCCGCACATCGGCGAGATAGGGGAGCCGGTCGAGAGTCAGGGGCGCTCTTGTGAGGAGCGAGGCCGCCAAGCACGGAAGCGCGGCGTTCTTTGCCGCGCTCACCGCCACGCTGCCGCGAAGCGGGAGACCACCCTTGATCACCAGAGACGCTGGCATCAAGATCCTCGGAGGGGGGCACGCCCCCCTTCCGAACCTCCCCCAGAGCTTGCGCCGGCGAAGCCGGCGCTCGAATCGAACATGAGCACCGTTAGGGCCTCCGCCCGGTCAGAACCCGATCGATCCCTCGGAGATCGGGAAGGCTAGAGATTTCGACGAACCCCGCGGCACCCATCGCGCGGGTGAGGGATTCGGCCTGTCCCAAGCCGATCTCCATCGCGAGAAGGCCTCCTGGCTTGAGATATATGGGAGCCTCTCGAATAATCCGGTCATAGAACGCAGTGCCGCCTGGCCCGCCGTCGAGCGCAGACGTGGGC
Organism: Candidatus Methylomirabilota bacterium; assembly: GCA_035288345.1. Taxonomy (GTDB): domain Bacteria; phylum Methylomirabilota; class Methylomirabilia; order Rokubacteriales; family DATEAO01; genus DATEAO01. The sequence goes on from DATEAO010000374.1 coordinate 7,787, forward strand.
TCGTAGTCGATCACTTCAACCGGCAACTCCTCCAACTGCTCCCTCGCAATGTACGGGGGATTGGAGACCACGAAATCCAGACGCCCCTTCAGGTCGCGAATCGGCTCCCAGAGGTCGCCTTCCCGAACTTCGACACGATCAGCAAGCCCGAGCTCCGTGGCGTTGTCTCGCGCCAGCGCAACGGCGTCTGGAGATTGATCCACAGCGACGATGCGAAGGTCGGGGCGAGCCTGGCAGAGCGCCAGAGCAATGCATCCTGTCCCCGTCCCGAGATCGGCCCCCCATTTCGCATCATGAGTGCGGGGCGGGAGGAGCGCCAGCAGCCGTTCCACCAGCAGCTCGGTCTCAGGCCGTGGGATGAACACGCCCGGCGTCACCAGGAGCTTGAGACCAAAGAATTCTTCCTCTTGACGGAGGTACTGCAACGGCTCGTGCCGGGCGCGGCGCTCGACCAGCGCGCGATAACGCTCGACGCTCTCGTGATCCATCGGACGGTCCCGATGCAGATAAAGTGTCCAGCGGGGCATCCCGAGCAAATCGGCCAGCAGCGTCTCAGCATCATGCCGCGCCGTGGGTAGGCCGGCACTCTCGAGTCGCCTTCTCCCCTCTTGGAGGAGCGAGAAGAGATCGACTGCCAACTCGTTCACACCCAAGCCGCTCAACTCGCCAACTCCTGAAGTCGCTCGCTCTCCGCCGAGGTCATGAGCGCATCGATCAGCTCGTCAAGGTCCCCTTCGAGAATGTCGGGGAGTTGGTGCAGGGTGAGCCCGATCCGGTGATCGGTCACGCGCGCCTGAGGGAAGTTGTACGTTCGGATGCGCTCACTCCGCTCGCCGGTCCCCACCTGGCTCCGCCGGTCCGCGGCGATCTGGGCCTGCTGAGAGTCCTGGGCCTGCTCGAGGAGGCGCGCTCTCAACACCCGTATCGCTTTTGCCCGGTTCTTGATCTGCGACCGCTCGTCCTGGCACTGCACCACGATCCCGGTGGGGACGTGGGTGATCCTCACCGCTGAGTCGGTGGTGTTGACCCCCTGGCCGCCCGGGCCTGAGGAGCGGAAGACGTCCACGCGGATCTCCTTCTCGTC
>DATEAO010000375.1:0-5440 GCA_035288345.1 Candidatus Methylomirabilota bacterium
CAGGGACCGATGTTTACAACCTTGGATTGGGTGGGCGACGTGCAGAAGAAGTCAAGCGACATTTGCGTAACACCATCGATCAGATGAAACCAGGGCTCGCCAGCCGGATCACTTTTGTGGTGGAGAGTCGTGGCGAAGCGCAGCCGATTCCAGGGAGTCCGGAGCACAGCCGCCGTGTCGAGGTCTGTGTTCCAACGGCGCCTCCTCCGCCACCACAAGTCTGCGGCCCCGACGCGACCGACTGGTTCATCCGACAGGTCGCTGCAGCGAAGACCGACAGGGATGTCCTCGCCGTCCAAGCCGACTTGGCCGGCGCCAAGCGGGTCGCCGCGAGGTTTCGTTTCTCTGCTGATCTAATCGCCGAGGGCGCGGTGGCAAAGAAAGTCCTTGCTGAGGAAGCCAGAGCGGGGTCGCCGCCGCGCACTCCGGCAGCCACTGCCCAGCTCGCCGCGTCCGTGCCGGGTCAACGCGCATTTGGACGGGCTCTCGTGGCCGCAACTGTTCCCCTGACCGGTGCACCAGAGGCACTGGTGCTGGCCGCGGTCCGCAGGGCGGCCCTGCGATGGAAGGCTCTCGTCCAGACAGGAGGCCGGTTCGACTTCAAGAATGATGTCCGTACGATGAAGAAACCGCGATCAGCGAACTGTCCAAGCCCAACTGGCTGCCCCGACACCATCACCCTGTGCCCGTCCACATCGTCCGATTGTTTTGACAGTGACGTTCCCGGCAACCTGTTCTACGCCCACGTGGGACGGTTTGCCGGCTGGACCGAACTGGCGCTCCAGCTTGGGTCGCAGTTTGCAGAGCTCGAACTCTCCAAAGCCTGGGACTCGCCAGAGGACACGCGGATGATCAGTATCGGCTTTGGGCTCCCTCATCCCCTGACTCGTGCGGATCTTTGCGCAGCGCTCGTGACGCATCGGGCAAGTTTTACGCTTCGACCGTGTGCTAACTGCCCTGAGGTAACTACTGCTCAGGTAGTGTGAGGAGGCTCTCTAAAGAGAGTATCAACATGTACATACGGACGCGCCAACGACGATTACGGAGGTTGTCGCCTGCGGCCAGGCAGCTTCAACCCATCGTGAGCGCGCTGCACCAGGCCTTAAGGCGCTTCCCGCAGCTCGTGGACCCAAAGCTCATCGAAGACCTTGATGCGGCACTCAAGAGCTGGCGACAGCGCCAAGTGACTCCGCTGGAAACCGTAACGCCAGCCGGACCAAGGCCGGCGCCGGAACCAACGATCGCGCCCGGCCAGCCGACACCGGCCACTCCGTCTCAACCGGCGGAGCTCCCGCCGAAAGTGGAGCCTTCTTTGGGATGGTGGCCTGACAGACAGTAGCTGAGCCGAGTGGACTAGCGCCGCGTCGATATGCGTCGCATCCCTTCGTTCAGTGTTCTGGGGACAGGGGCTAGGGGTTAGGGGTCCCCAAAGGCTGATCCAGCACGCCCCAGGCCCCTGGCCCCGGACCCCGAATTGGCTCGCATCTCGGCGCGGCCCAAGTGGATGTCGAAAATAGAGTCCGGCAGAAACGCGCAGACTTTTGGCGAACAAGCCGACTGCTGAAGGTGCCGCTCAGTAGTCATCGGGCGGCTCTAAGGCTGAACGATTCACGCGAAATCTGCCGTAGCAGGATCCTGAGAAGCCCGCGTGACCCGCAGGCTGCTCAAAAAGGTCCAGATGCAAGGCGGCGCCGTGCCTGCCGGCAGGCAGGAGGAAGCGAGGAGTGAGACGTGCTTAGATGTACGTTGCAACGACGAGCGACCGCATTCTCCGTTCGAGCGCGGGCTTCGCCCGCGCAAGCTTGGGGGAGGTTTCGGAAAGGGGGCGTGGCCCCCTCCAAGAAAAGCCTCCGCCGCAGATGGGCCTTTTTCAGCAGCCTGGTAGAGACTAAAATCCCAGTTTCAACAGATAGTTCACCACCACCAACCTGGCCAATGTGTTGCCGGCGCACCGCAACAAAAGACAAAAATAACGCAACAAAGTACTAGCCAACCGACTCCGATTTGGCTAGAGTGTGGCCGAAGTGGTTTCTCGGCGCGCGCCTGCGGAACGCCGGCTTGCAACAAGCGCCGGGGCGTGAGCGCCTCTCACCGAGAATGATGAGGCAGTCTTCACGGCTGTAGGCGTGATCGCGCGACGACAGTTTGAATGCCTGAGAAAACCGAGTTGTTCCAGAAAGTCATCGCATCGATTGTCCTCATCGCTGTGGGGGAGTTCTGGATCAAGCATCACTTTGGTCTTGGGAGGGAAACCCCTTGGGTATCGACAGCGATCACCGCCTTCTCGGGAGGCGTCGCGTTCTTCGGCTGGCTCAATGCGACCGCGCAGAAACAGGCCATCAAGTGGATTCGACGGAAAATCGATCGTGTCCTCACGGCGCACGCCATCATCGGGTCCTACGCGATATTTGTAGTGCTCGCCCTCATCGTGTCGTCGGTCATGGTCATTCCTGAGAGCGCTGCGGATTCCTCGGGGAAACGGCTGAAAGTGGGCCTCACGTCAGTTGACCGAAGCTTTTCCGATGAAGACTATCTCGGACCTGGAGGAAAAGCCGCCCGATTCGTCGTGCTCACGAACCCCTTCGGGCGGCCGTTCCGGTTAGGGGTCGAAGGATACCTCGAGTACGCGCTGACGGTGTATCCGATCGTGGGGGCGAAGGTGACGCCGGAGCGCGACCTCCGGGTCGCGCCTTCACTGCTGCTGAGGCCCCCATTGATCGCGCTCCGCTCCCTCGAAGACGGGGGCTACCTGACCCTCGCGTGGAAGCAGGCCGGCGGGAGCACGCCACTGATCGCTCCGGATCGCGGATATCGCGGGTCGTTCCTGATCGGCAGAGCGCAGACGGCCCCGGACGCGAAAGTGGCTCGCTGGAAGCTGGAGCTGGAGGGAGGCGGGTTCCCGCAGAAGCTGATGTCTCAAACCCTGCTCGAGTGGAACAGCCCGAGAGTGCTATCCACGAGCTCACCGCTCATGCCCGGAATGATCGTTGTGGCAGAGATCCGCTCCAGGGCCGATGCGCTCGTGGCGCGGGCAGAACGTACCGTCAGCAGTGAACCCCTGATTGATGTCGGCATGGTGCCGGTGGAGGAGTAAGGATGAAGGCGTTTTCGATCGTCTGGCTTGTCACGATGATTGTCGCAGCCACGATCGTTCAAGGAGACGCGGAGCAGAAGACCGTCGTCGGCGTGAAGTTCGTTCTGGACGAACACTCTTATCGGAAACACTTCTTGCCCGACATCCCGCTTCTGGAGCGCGAGGCCACTGCCCGCATCGTGAAGAAGCTCCGCGAGCACATCGGCTTCCTCGACTTCGCCGCCATTCCGCCCGAGCCTCCGTTTAAGCTGACAGTTCGACTGGACGCCAAGGCGCCTCCCGAACAACCCGGCGCGGCGCGGGAGGTTGGCTTCCACATCATTCTCGATGGCCCAAAAGTCACGCGGAACACGGAGTACGTGATTTTTCGCGATGAGGAGAACTTCGGCAAGTCACTGGGGACCGCGGAGTCCCTGGTCACCGAGATCGGATCGAAGCTCAGAGACGACGTGTACAAGGACCGCATCGGCAAGCTGCTCAATCAGGTGCCGATCACGCGCACCGGTCATCTCTGGGGAAGCCCGCCTGAAGGATGGGTGATTCCGTACAGACCCATCGATCTCTGCATGGACTTTCAGAGCCAACTGGTGATCGAGAATCTGGTGCCTTCCGGGGCCGTGCGCAAGCACAGGGAGTTCGAGGCGCGCGCCATCGGAGAGTTTCTCCCGAGCGCCCCCACGTCCATCGACCACCTGCGCGGCCACATCTTCAGCGAGCCGACCGATCTTCAAAAGTTTCAAACTGAAGTGGGGGCGGTCAGCCCGGCTCAAATCTCGGTCAGCGCGGTGTACGTCAAGGAGTACCGGCATCTCGTCCCGTGCTCCACCGATTTTCGGTGAGAGAGGGGGATACGGCTATGCGGTCAACGATCGCGGGTCCCGCCCTGGCAGTGATCCTCGTCCTCCCCGCCCCGGCGCCCGCGCTTGCAGCGCTCGGTTATGAGGAAGCGCAGACTGCCGCATCAAGCGCGCGAATGCTCGAGCGCGAACGGAAATCCGGCGAGGCGGTGGCGCTCGTCCAGCAGAAGTTTCAGGAGTGCGGCCACGCTGAAGACGCCCGTCCCTGCCGTCTCTTGCTCCAATTTACCCTCGGCGGCTTGCTCGAGCGCCACGCTGCGCTGCAGCCGACAGCCAGCACGCAACTCCTCAATGAAGCGGCCACCCACTATCGCAACGTGCTGGGCGAAGCGCCGAATCACGCCACGACATTGAACGCCCTCGCGCGAGTCTATCAGAAGCTCGGAGACGCATTGCGGGCCGAAGCGCTCCTGAGACAAGCCGTGGACGCATATCCCAACGACGGAGTGCTGGGAGTGCTCCTCGGCGACTTCTATCGAGCTGAGCGGCGCCTGGATCGCGCGCTCGACGCCTACAAGCGGGCGGCTGACGGGGACCCTGAGGTCGAGGCCCCACGGCGCCGGCTGATCGAGCTCTATCTGGACCTCCAGCCCCCCAGGCTCAGCGATCTGATGAAGGTTCTGGCTGACCTGGAGTCGCGCTTTCCCTCGGTGGCGGAGTTCGGCTACCGGAGCATCATCGACCGGTCGTACCGCACTCAGCCGTCCCTCGCCGAAACGAGTCTTCTCAAGTGGGTCAGTGTCCTGGCCCGGAGCCGTCGGCTCATGAAAGCCAGCCTGGAGAGTCTGCCTGCGGGCTGGACAGCCCGGCCGCTCACTGACCTCAGGCGCTACATGGAAGCGCCTGGACAACGGCACGCGTCGATGTGGTGGAGCGAGCGGCCTGAGCGGAGCCATGTGCTGGTCGAGGTCGCGCTCGCGCTCGGCCACCAGCGGCTGCTTGAACGAGACCCATCAGGCGCAGCCGCGATCTGGGAGACCGGCGTTCAGCTCGCGCCGGACTTTGCCGAGTACATGTTCGGCCCGCTCAGAGGCCAGCACATGATCACTCTCGATCTCCTGACAGAGCTGGCGTCACTCTACTTCAAGTACCCGAGTCTCGACCCGGGAGATCGCAAATTCAATGCCGTGGTCAACCGGCTCTTTCAATCGAAAGGCGAGGCCTATAAGGCGGACGATCTACAAGCGATCCAGCGACACCACACGATTCTAGGGACGATCTTTGCCAAGAAAAAAGTCTGGACATCAAGTCATTTCGCGCTCAACGGGATCTTCCAGCTCGAGAACGCCATCGGGACGGCTGAGCGACGCGACCAACGAGACGGGTCTTATCAGCCGCTCCCTGAGCTGAGCGCGATGCTCGCCGAAGGCAAAGAGACGCTTGGGGATCGCGCTGGGGCGCGAAGGCTCTTTCTCCAGGCCGCTCAGACGTACTTGGACACTGACCAGCTCGATCACACGAAGGAGGCGCTCGATCGCGCGAGCCGGTT
>DATEAO010000376.1:0-5633 GCA_035288345.1 Candidatus Methylomirabilota bacterium
AAGCCTCTGGGGGAGGTTCGGAAGGGGGGCGTGCCCCCCTCCGAGAAAAGCCCGGGCGCCCGCGCTGCAATAGTCTCATAACTCCTCGACGGAGATCTGATCATTAGTATACAGGCAGATCCGGGCCGCGATCTTCATCGCCTCCTCGACGATCTGCTTGGCGTCGAGGCTGGAGTGGGCGACCATCGCGCGGGCCGCGGCCACGGCATACGGCCCCCCCGAGCCGATCCCGATGATCCCGTCGTCAGGCTCGATCACCTCCCCTGTTCCTGAGATGATAAACGAAGAGCCCTGGTCCGCCACAGCCAGAAACGCTTCGAGCCGTCGCAGGATCCTGTCGGTTCGCCACTCTTTTGCCAGCTCCACGGCTGATCGGGGGAGGTTCCCTCGATACTCCTCGAGCTTTGCCTCGAACTTCGCGAAGAGGGTAAACGCATCAGCCGCGGCCCCCGCGAAGCCGGCAAGCACCCGATCATGATACATCTTCCGGATCTTTCGAGCTCCGTGCTTTACAATGGTCTGACCGATTGAGACTTGGCCGTCCCCCGCGAGCGCTACCTTCCCGATATGCCTGACGCAGACAATGGTGGTCGAATGCACCGCCAGAGCGGTTGTCATCACACCGCCCGCGGGTGAGCTCGGTCGTACACCTTCATCAGGTGGTCGCTGCTCACGTGCGTGTACTTCTGGGTGGTCGAGAGCCTTGCGTGTCCCAGCAGCTCCTGGATGAAGCGAAGGTCCGCCCCCGCGTCGAGGAGATGAGTCGCGAAAGTGTGCCGAAGCGTGTGCGGGCTCACCCGGCGACTGATGCCTGCTCCTCTTGCTCGCGCTCTCACGATTCTGTGGATGCTGCGCACGGTGAGCCGGCCTCCTCTCCGGTTTACAAAGAGCGGCCCCTTGCGGTTCCCACGAATCGCAAGATAGACATCGATTGCCGCCAGCGCCTGATCTCCGATCGGCACGGCCCGCTCTTTCCCCCCTTTGCCCAGTACACGAATCGTCCGTGAGGAGCGGTCGATGTCAGCAAGATCAAGAGTCCGAAGCTCCGCGCACCGGATCCCCGTCGCGTAAAAGGTCTCAAGAATCGCCCGGTCACGCTCTTCCCCGCCCGCCCCGATCGGCTTCGCGTCGAGAAGCAGGACCAGCTCGTCAGGGGGCAGAAACGACGGAAGCTTCTTGGGGACCTTCGGGCTTCCGACATCTGCGGCCGGATTCTTCGCCAGACCGCCGCGACGAACAAGGAAGCGATAGAAGCTTCGTATGGCCGCGAGTTTTCTTCCGATGGAGCTCTTTCGCAGCCCGAGCTGGTGGAGGTGCGCGACGTAGACGCGGATCAGCCGTGAATCTGCCGCGTCGATGGATAGCGCTCCTTGTCGCGCCAAAAACCCGCGGAACTGATCGAGATCGCTTCGGTAAGATTTGAGCGTCAGGCTTGAGGCGCCCCGCTCACCCGCCAAGTAGTCGAAGAACGACTCGGTGGGCCGCTTCACGCCGCTCCTTCGCCCTCGACCTCGGCCTTGTAGTCGCACCCTTCCCGGAAACAACTGCGCTGCAGCCGCTTGTTCCGGCCCATCCGTTCCACCACGAACGGCGCGTGGCACTTGGGGCACGGTTCGGGGATCGGACGCTGCCAGAGCACGAACTTGCAGTTCGGATAGCCAGAGCAGGCGTAGAAGAGCTTCCCCCGCTTCGACCGACGCTGGGTCAGCTCAGCGCCGCACTGCGGGCAGGCGACCCCGATAGAGATCGCCTTGGTGGTTTTGCACTCCGGATATCCGGAGCAGGCGATGAACTTCCCGTATCGGCCGTGCTTGATCACCATCGGCTTGCCGCAGGTCGGACAGCTCTGATCCGTGGGCTGGTCCTCCACCTTCGGTCGCCCATTGAGGTCCTTCGTATACTTGCACTCCGGATAGGCGGAGCAGGCCAGGAACTTCCCGAAGCGCCCCCACTTCTCGAGCAGCGGCTTGCCGCATTCCGGGCACGCTTCACCGGTTTCGATCCCGACCTTGAGGTTGTCCATCTTTTTGCCGGCCCGAACCAGGTCTTTCGAGAACTCCTTATAGAAGCCCGCCACAGTTTCGACCCAATCAGCGTCCCCCTCCTCGATCTTGTCGAGGGACTCCTCGAGTTGAGCTGTGAACTCAACGTCAATGACTTCTGGGAAGTGAGGGACTAGGAGGTCGTTGACCTGCATCCCAAGCTCCGTCGGGATGAGCGAGCCTTTTTCCCGGTGCACGTAGCCGCGCTCCTGGATGGTTGAAATGATCTGCGCGTACGTGGAGGGACGGCCGATGCCTTTCTCTTCGAGCGCCTTCACGAGCGCGGCCTCGGTGTAGCGGGGCGGCGGCTGCGTGAAGTGCTGCTTCGGATCGAGCGCGTGCAGCGCAAGCCATTCTCCTTCAGCGAGGGGCGGCACGACAGTCTCGGCCTCTTCGTCTGTGATGTCCGTCTCCTCTCGAGACTCGGCATACACGGCGGTGAATCCGGCGAACCGGAGCGTCGAGCCCTGGGCGCGGAAGAGACAGGCGCCCGCAGTGATCTCAGCCGTGACGGTGTCGTAGACCGCGGGGAGCATCTGACTGGCAAGGAAGCGCTCCCAGATCAGTCGGTAGAGCGCCATCTGGTCCTTTGTGAGAAAGCGCGCCAGCAGCTTCGGCTCGCGCGCGACCAAGGCTGGGCGGACTGCCTCGTGCGCGTCCTGAGCGCTCTTCTTGGCCCGGTATACCGGGGGCGAGTCGGGGAGATACTCCCGTCCCAAGCGGGCCACCACCCATTCGCGCGCCTCCCCCTGGGCGTCCTGAGACACGCGGACGGCGTCCGTCCTCATATAGGTGATCAGGCCGACGCTCCCTTCTTGAGCCAGCTCAATGCCTTCATAGAGCTGTTGGGCCAGCATCATCGTCTTCTTGGCGGTGAAGCGAAGTTTGCGGCCGGCCTCCTGCTGGAGTGTGGAGGTGATGAACGGCGGTGACGGGTTCCGCCTCCGCTCGCCCCTCGTGACAGACTTGACCCGCCAGTCGGCACCGTTGAGCATCGCCATGATCGCGCGGGTCTCACTCTCGGAGGAGAGGCTCGGCTTCTCGCCGTTCACCTCCTTGAGCGTGGCCACGAACTCAGGGGGCTGTTCTGCCTTGAGCTTCGCGTGGAGCGACCAGTACTCGACCGGAACAAACGCCCGGATCTCCCGCTCCCGCTCGGCGATGATCCGGACCGCCACCGACTGCACACGCCCGGCTGAAAGCCCCCGGCGGACTTTCTCCCAGAGGAGCGGTGAAAGCTTGTATCCCACGAGCCGGTCCAACACGCGGCGGGCCTGTTGAGCATTCACCTTGTTCGCGTCGATCTTGCCCGGGTGCTGGAACGCGGCTTTGATGGCCCGCTCCGTGATCTCATTGAACATGACCCGATGGACTTTGGTCTTCGCCAAGCCAAGCTCCTGCGCGAGGTGCCAGCCGATCGCCTCCCCTTCCCGGTCCGGGTCAGTGGCGATGTAGAGCGCGTCCGCTTTTTCCGCCGCCTTTCTCAGCTCGTCCAGGATCTTTTTCTTCGAGGGCAAGACCTTATAGTCGGGCTTGAAGCCTTTTTTCTCGTTCACCCCGAGCTTCGACTTCGGCAGGTCCCGGATATGACCCATCGAGGCCTTCACGATGAACTTCGAGTCAAGAAACTTCTGAATGGTCTTGACCTTGGTCGGGGATTCAACAACAACCAGTGATCGTTTCGCCACAGTCCTCAGCTCCTTACGTTCTTCACCGCGCTCTGGTATAGCATTGGCCCGGGGCTTTTCTCACGAGCCCTTTCAGCTCCAGCTCCAGCAACAGCGCGGAGACTCGATTCGAGGGAAGCCCGCTCTGGCGGATGAGCTGGTCAATGGAGACCGGCTCGTCGCTCAGAAGGGACAGGATGGCTCCCTCGTTGACGTCATATTGAGATGATTGAGACGCTGCCGCCTGGGGCTCTTTCAGTAATCGGCGCCAGACATCCGGCAGTTCAGCGACCACGTCCTCCCATCCTCGCACCAATTTCGCTCCGTCTTGAATGAGCCGGTTTGTTCCGTCACTCATTCGAGAAGTGATGTTTCCGGGGACCGCAAAGACATCCCGCCCCAACTCGCCGGCGAACCCCGCCGTGATCAATGCGCCACTTTTCTCCGCGGCTTCCACCACGATGGTCCCCAGGCTCATCCCGCTGATGACTCGGTTCCTGGCCGGGAAGTACCCCGGCAGCGGAGGAGTCCCCATCGGGAATTGGGAGACCAGCGCCCCGTGCTCGAGCAGGCGGTCGACCAGCCGGCGGTTCTCGGGCGGGTAGATCACATCCACCCCGGATCCGAGCACCGCGATCGTCCGCCCCCCCGCCGCGAGCGCGCCCCGATGCGCCGCGGTATCGATTCCGCGCGCAAGCCCGCTCAGGATCGTGATCCCGCGAATCGAGAGTTCACCAGCCAGCTGCTCCGCCACCCGGACGCCATAGGGCGTGGGCTGCCGGGACCCCACAATCGCCAAGGCCAGCGCATCCTCTCGTTGATAGCGACCCCGGACGAACAGAAACGGCGGTGGAGAAGGGATCGGCTCCAAATGAGGCGGATACCCCTCTTCGCCATGGAGGACCAGCGACGCCTTGACTGCCGCGGCGCGTTGGTGTTGCTCAGCGAGCGCGCGCGTCCGGTCGAACGTGCGTCCGGCGTCTGCTCTGGTTTCCCCTCGCGCTTCAACATGTTTATCAACGTATGGCCCTTCCGGCTTCATGGCCAGAAGCACGCGTGTCCATCGCTCGTCGTCCGCTGCACACATCGCGCCCTTAAGAGAGAGTTCTCAGTATACAGGACTCCGCAGGCCGGTCAAAATTTGGGCAAGTGTTGGGACCGACGGAGAAACTAGGAGGCTGCTGGGGAACCCGCAGTGGATCCGCCGCTAAATACTCGTTATTGCGGCGCAGGCACCCGGACTAGCGAAAGGGGGCCACGCCCCCCTTCGAGGGTACTAGCGCCGCGCCGATATGCGTCGCATCCCGTCGTTCCGCGTTCCGGGGACAGGGGCTAGGGGTCAGCGGTCCGCAAAGGTTGATCTCGCAAGCCCCGGGCCCCTGGCCCCCGACCCCAAATTTGCTCGCATCTCGGCGCGGCGCGCGTGGATGTAGAAAATAGAGTCTGAGAGAAACGCGCAGAGGTCGGGCGAACAAGCAGGCTAGCGAGTGGCTTGGGCGGCGCCGAACCGAGAAGTGAGCAACACCCGAGCGCGCTTGGCCGATTCGCTCCCTGGGAACTCCCGCATCAATCGCTCCCAGGCCTCCTGAGCCTGTCCGGGCTCGCGGAGGGCGCGGTAACAGAGGCCGACCTTCAAGAGCGCATCCGGGACCTTCTCCCCTCGAGGAAACTGCCGGATCCCCTTCTGATACTCCACGAGCGCCTGTCGATAGTCTCGTTGCGAGTAGTACGCTTCGCCAATCCAGAACTGCGCGTTGCCGGCGACCGGATGCTTGGGGTGCCTCGCGATCAGCTCTGTGAAATCGAGGACCGCTTGCCCGAGTTCTCGCGACCGGTATGTGGAGAGCGCCGACTGGTACATCTGCTCTGGCGAGCGTTGATCAGTGTCCGTGCTTCGGATCGCCGGTCTCTCCGACACGGGCTC
>DATEAO010000377.1:0-3108 GCA_035288345.1 Candidatus Methylomirabilota bacterium
TCTTTCTCGCCGGCGGCGTGCCCGAGGTGATGCTGCACCTTCGCCGTGAGGGATTGCTGGATCTCAGCGTGCTGACGGTGTCGGGCGACACGCTCGGGCGCGTGCTCGACTGGTGGGAGGGCTCGGAGCGGCGGCGCGTGCTGCGCGAGCGCCTGCGGGTCGCCGACGGCGTGGATCCCGACGACGTCATCATGAGCCCCGAGCGCGCCCGCAAGGCCGGGCTCACGAGCACCGTGACCTTTCCGCGCGGCAATCTCGCGCCCGAGGGCTCGGTGATCAAGAGCACCGCCATAGATCCCTCGGTGGTGGCCGCCGACGGCGTCTACCGCAAGACCGGCCCCGCGCGCGTCTTCACGCGCGAGCGCGACGCCATCGCGGCCATCAAGAGCCAGGGTCCGGGCCGCCTGAGACCAGGCGACGTCCTGGTCCTGATCTGCCGCGGCCCCCTCGGGGCGGGGATGGAGGAGATCTACCAGATCACCTCCGCGCTCAAGCACCTGTCCTGGGGCAAGGAAGTCGCGGTGATCACGGACGCACGCTTCTCCGGCGTCTCCACGGGCGCCTGCATCGGCCATGTCGGGCCCGAGGCGCTGGCGGGCGGGCCCATCGGCCGCGTCGTGGAGGGCGACCTGGTCCGCATCGTCGTGGACAGGAACCGTCTCGAGGGCAGCGTGGACCTGGTGGGCCACGGCGAGAAAATCTTCGGCCCCGAGGAAGGCGCGCGCGTGCTGGCGGGCCGGCCGCCCCGCCCGGACCTGGCGCCGGACAAGGACCTGCCCGAGGACACGCGGCTGTGGGCGCTGCTCCAGCAGGCGGGCGGCGGGACGTGGGGCGGCTGCGTGTACGACGTGGACGCGATTGCGGCCGCGCTGAAGCGGATCGCCCAATGACCCTCGATATTTTCTAGAGACGCCAGCAGGAAGCTTATCTTGCCTTTTCACGCTTCACGGCTCAGTTTCTCGCTTTCAGCCAAGCTTATCTCCGGATTTCTCCTGGTTACCATACCTTCACTCTCGGTGATGGTGGCAATCAGCTTATACGCACTCCGGGATTTGACCAGCGTCAACCAACAGCTCCAGGAGATCAGCCGCTCTCTAGAAGCGGTGCAGGGTCTGGAAACCGCCGTTGCGAGGGCAGTGAGGCCGCTCAGCGCCTACCTCGCGGATGGCACATCGGGAGAAGTCCGGCGTTTTGAGGCAGTGATCGATGAGGTTGACGCTCGATTGAAAGGGTGTGGCAGTGCAGCCTGCCACGGAACTTCCCGGCAGCCGAAAGCGATGGCGGAAAGCCTGGTTCCTTATATCCAGGGAATCAAAGATCGCGCATCGATCGTCTTTGGAGCCGGCGAGTCACCGACGGAGCAAGGCAAGGTCCGCGTTCTTCACGAGATCAACCAGCAAGGAGAGGAGGCGAACCGTCGGCTGGAACGGATGGCCTCGACGCTGTTGATACGGGTGGCATCCCTCCAAGACAAAGCTCAGGAGGTGAGCCAAAGGGCAGCAACCCTGATCTTGGCCACGGTATCGTTGGTTCTGGTGCTCGCTGTTATGGGTGCCTATCTCCTGTCCCGGCGACTTCTAAAACATGTCCGCGGTTTGCTGACCGGGACCCGGCACATTATGCAAGGTGATCTGGGATATCGCGTGGCGATCACGGGGCGGGATGAGATTGGGCAACTGACTCAATCTTTCAACGCCATGGCTCAGGAGATCCAGGAGCACCGGGAGCACCTGACACAGATTGTCGAAGCCAAAACAGCGGAACTCAAGCAAGCCCAGGATTCATTGGTCCAGTCGGAAAAGCTTGCTTCGATCGGCCTTCTGGCCTCAGGTGTTGCTCACGAACTTAACAATCCGCTGACCAGCATCCTCATGAATGTTACCTTGCTGATGGAAGACTCGGGCGATCAGCCAGGCCTCCAGGCGGAACTTCAACGCATCAGCGAGGACACAGTTCGCTGCAAGCGAATAATCGATGACCTGAGAGATTTTTCGCGCCGCCACGAGCTGGATATCGTACCGACGGACTTGAACCGTCTGGTGCCGGATGCGCTCGGTTTGATCAGCCGCCGACTGGCGCTTCACGGGATCACGGTATTCCGCGAGCTTGTTCGGCAGATTCCTTTGGTACCATGCGATCCCGCCAGGATGGAGCAGGTGCTTGCGAATGTTTTTGAGAATGCGATTCAGGCCATGCCTCAGGGGGGGAGCCTGACGGTCAGAACCGCACTTCGGGCGGGCTTTGCGGAGATATCAGTCGAGGATACCGGTCCGGGCATTCCAGGTGAGATCCGAAGCAGGGTCTTCGATCCCTTCTTTACCACGAAGCCGCACGGAACGGGCTTGGGGCTTTCCATTGTGTACAGGATCATGGAAGCACACGGCGGCAGAATCGACGTGGAAAATGTGACGCAGCAGGATCCTCAGGCACGCTCGTTGCGGGTGGTTGGGACCCGGGTTCTGCTCTTGCTGCCGCTGGGACCGAAGAATACCGGTATCGAACTGGTGGCAGGTGATCGGGATGGGAGGCTACGGTGAGGGAAGTGTCAGAAAAGAAAGTCAAGGGGAAAATCTTTGTCGTGGATGACGAGGAGCGCATTTGCGAGGCAGTGAAGAGAGCCCTGGAACGTGTGGGCTATCAGGTGGAGACCAGTCTGGATGCAATGGACGCACTGGAGAAGATCCACAAGGGTTCTTGGGACATGGTGATCTGCGATATCAGAATGCCGGAGATGGACGGGACGTTGCTCCTTGATCGGATCAAAGAGTATGACTCCAACATCCTGGTCTTGATGATTACCGGCTATGCCTCTATCGAGTCCGCAGTCGACGCAGTGAAAAGAGGCGCGCAGGAATACATCCCCAAACCCTTTTCTTCTGAACAGCTCCGTTTCTTTGTCGAACGGGCTTTCGAGAGAAGACGTCTGATGGAGGAGAACCTCCACCTGAAAACCGAGCTTGGCCAGGTCCATGTCAGGAATGTGGTCATTGGGAAGAGCCAGGTCATGGAACAGCTCTTTGGCCTCGTTGCAAAGGTGGCCAAAACCGACTCCGCGGTGCTGATCACCGGGGAAAGCGGCAGCGGCAAGGAAATCGTGGCTCGTCTCAT
>DATEAO010000378.1:0-9774 GCA_035288345.1 Candidatus Methylomirabilota bacterium
GTCCCCCCCGCCGAGTAAAGTGCCGGCCCTGCCGGAGTGCTGGCTGACGAAGCGTGTTGGGGAGAGAAAATCACCGGCGGATACCGAGCCGCTCGATGAGACCCCGGTAACGCTCTGGGTCCTTCCGCCTGAGGTATTCCAACAATCCGCGGCGGTTACCGATAAGCTTCAGGAGCCCGCGCCGGGAGTGATGGTCTTTTTTGTGAATCTGAAAGTGCTCGGTCAGGCCCTGTATCCGTTCACTCAATAGCGCAATCTGGACTTCGGGGGACCCAGTGTCGTGAGCGTGCGTCTTGAACGCCTCAATCAGGTTCTTCTTACGCTCCACTGATAACGGCATTACTCATCTCCTTCGGGGTGCCTGCCCCCAATCGCCGTGCCCGATGCCTCCACGCATCACTGGGACGGTTCTTACTTCGAGGGATGTTTCGTAACCATTTGATTTAATAACAGTTACTGGCATCATCATAGCACAACGACCCGATAAGCGCAAAGAAGTTTCAAGGCCTGTCTCCAAGCAGCCGCCGCGCAGTCTCGACGTCCTTCTCGATCTGCGCTGTGAGCGCCTGGACGCTCTCGAACCGTTGCTCTGGCCTCAGCCGCTCCAGGAAGTGGAGCCTGAGTGTCCGGTCGTAAAGGTCCCCCGAGAAATCCAAAAGATAGGTCTCGATCCACGGGGTCTCTCCCCCAAATGTCGGGCGGATTCCGATGTTGGTGACCCCGCTCGCCGTCTCCCCATCCCATTCGACCCGAACAAGATAGACCCCGCTCGGCAGGGGTAACTCCCGTGCGGGCTTGAGATTTGCCGTGGGAAAGCCGATCTGGCGCCCTCGTCCTTCGCTGCGCAACACCCGGCCCTTCACGCTGTAAGGACGGCCGAGCAGCGAGCCGGCCCGCCGAACGTCGCCGTTCTTGAGAGCCTCTCGAACGGCTGAAGAGGACACCACTTGACCTTCCATCACCAAGGGCGGAATGATGTGCGCGACCATGCCGAGCTCTTGAGCCACCTGCTTCAAAAGCTCAGAGGTTCCTCTCGCATCTTTCCCGAACCGATGGTTGAATCCCACCACGACCTCGCGAGCCCGAAGAGTTCCCCGCAGGACTTTCCCGACAAACTCTTCAGGCTCTGTCACCGCGAACTCTCGAGTGAATGGAACCACCAGGGTCGCATCCAAGCCCGCGAGCCCCATCAGCTCGAGTTTTTCCTCGAGGCTCGTGATTGGGGCAGGCGCGCGATCCGGTTGAAGCACCTCAAGTGGATGTGGATCAAAGGTCACGGCAAGGGACGCGAGGCCGAGATGACGGGCCCGCGTCACTGTGGCGCGAAGGACCTCCTGATGGCCCCGATGGACCCCATCGAAGGATCCCAGGGCCGCGACACTCTCTTTGCGATCAGGTGGGTAGAGATCGAGGCCGCGGAGAACGAGCATGCAGAATCCGTTCAGGGGTCAGACCAGATGGCGTGACACGGCCGATGGCGAGAAACTCTCCGAACTGATCGTACACCACGACCTTTTGACCGAGCGCCCACCCACTAAACGGAACCGCGCGACCGTGGACAAACGCGCCGGTCTCGGCCCCGTCCAGCTTCCAGCGAGGCCAGTCAGCCAGAGCCGCATCAGACGGTCTCAGGCGCCGCCACACCGTTTCAGGATCGTGAAGCGTTTGAAGCTCAGCCCACGGAATTGCCTCGTCCAATGGGAATGGGCCCACTCGGGTTCGGATCAGCCGTTCCAACGCTCCGCCACAACCAAGCGCAAGACCGAGATCATGCGCCAGGGTTCTGATGTAGGTCCCCCGTCCGCACTGCACCCGGAGGACCAAGCGCGGAAGGCTGACGTCCTCGAGGACGATCCGGTGCACCGTGACGCTTCGCGGCTCACGTGGGACCTCGTGGCCCTTGCGGGCGAGCTGATAGAGGCGGCGCCCCTCACGATGGAGCGCGGAGAACATTGGAGGGATCTGCTGAATTTGACCAGTGAAGGGCTCCAACGTCGCGCGAATCGTCCCGTCGTCGAGTGCCGGCACGCCCCGCTGCTCAAGGAGTTGACCGGAGAGATCCTGGGTGTCGGTGATCATGCCGAGCCTGACTGTGGCGATGTACTCTTTGTCATGTTCCAAGAGATAGGAGCTCAGTTTTGTGGCGGCTCCCACCAAGAGGAGCAAGACACCGGTCGCGTCCGGATCCAGCGTCCCTCCGTGCCCGATCTTTGGCCCTTTGAGGAGATGACGCACATGAGCGACCACCCGGAACGAGGTCACCCCTGGCCCTTTGTCCACCACCAAGACCCCTGAGCGGTCCGTCGTCATCCGCTCATTCCAGGTCTGGATGGTTTCAAGGCTCCGTCCACCGCTTCAAAGAGCGTCGCGCGCGCCGACTCAAGACTCCCCCGAATCGTGCACCCCGCGGCGTTCGCGTGGCCTCCACCCCCGAAGCGTGCCGCGACCTTTCCGACGTCAACCTCTCCCTTGGCCCGGAGGCTCACCTTGACCTGGCCCGGTCCCACCTCGCGGAGGAGCAGCGCCACCTTCACGGTACTGATCGAGCGCGGGTAGGTGACCAAATCTTCGGCTTCAATGATCTCCGGCGGCACACTTCCGTTCTGGATCGTTAACCACGCCACCAAGCCGTCATCGCTCACCTTGACCTCCCCGAGGAGTCGTCCGAGCAGCGCGAGTGTCCCAGGCGAACGTGTTTCGTAGAGCCGAGAGGCGATGAGAGCGGGTTGGGCGCCCCGCGCGACCAACTGGCTGGCCACCTCAAGCGTCTTGGGGGTCACGTTGGAGTAGCGAAACGACCCCGTGTCGGTCAGGATCGCGGTGTAGAGGTTGGTCGCGACGGGCTCGGCAATCGGGAGGTGGAGCGCATTGAGAAGATCGTAGACCATTTCGCCAGTGGCCGCGGCTCCTGGGTCGACCCAGTTCAAATCGCCGTACCGTTTGTTATCCGGATGGTGGTCGATGTTGACGACAATCGTCTTCCCGCCGCGGCTCTGTTTCAGCAGCCCTTCTGTGCGATCGGGTTCCGGGCAGTCAACCATGACGATCACGTCATATCCTGTTTTGCCTTCCTTCCACTGCTGGACAAGGGACGCTCCCGGAAGAAATTGGTACGGTTCCGGCACCGCGTGAGGGCCCGCAAACATCACCGCCTCACCCGCGGCCATGAGCGCAAGACCCAGCCCCAGCTGAGAACCCAGCACGTCGCCGTCGGGATAGACATGGGCCAGGCAAAGATAGGAGCGGCCGCGGGCAGAGAACAGAGTTGTGAGATCAGCAGGGATCACTCGCCACTCCTCTCTGCCGATGATAAACCCTTGTGCGCGTCCCGCGCCTTTAGTTCTTCGAGGAGGCGCTGGATATGCGCCGAGTGGGCCATCGAGCGGTCTGGTCGGAACGCAAGCTCGGGGATGTACCGGAGCCGGATGTGCTGACGGAGCCAGTGACGGATAAATCCACCGGCGCTCTCAAGCGCTTCGATGGTCGACCGCCACTCTTCGTCAGAGCCGAGGACTGACACGAAGACCTTTGCGTGATGAAGGTCTTTGGAAACGTCGACCTCGGTGACCGTGACAAACCCGATGCGCGGGTCTTTCAGCTCACGCTGAAGGACCTCTGAGATTTCTTCTTTGATGAGCTGATTGATTCGATCGATCCGCTTCGCTTGCATCGTAAGATGGCTCTCAGCACTCAGCGGTCAGCTACCAGCCTCGAACACGGGACCGGACTCGGTCGTTCCATGCTCTTCAAAGAATCTCGACTGACACCTCAATCACCCGCCCCTCGGCGAGGGATTCAATATAGTTCACTGTCTTCGAGACGACCTCATTCGCGTGCCGAGAATCATCAGAGACACACGCCACCGCCAGCGCTGCGCGCTGCCAGGTGTCCTGGTGATCGACCTCAGCGATCGAGACGTTAAATCGGCCCCTCACCCGCTCTTTGATTCCCTTCAGAATGTGGCGCTTTTCCTTGAGCGAATGGACATCTGAGAGGTGAAGCTCAACCGTCCCCACCGCCACCTGCGCCATACTTATGGCTCAGATCTCAGATGCCGGATCTCGGATGTCGGAGTTCGAACCAACTGACATCTGACATCGGTGATCGGGCATCACAACGTGCGGGCGACCTCTTCAGTGGTGTAGGCCTCGATGATGTCGCCGACTTTGACTTCGACCCCTTCGACCCCGATCCCGCACTCGAGCCCCTGAAGCACCTCCCGGACATCGTCTTTAAAGCGCTTGAGCGAGCTGAGCTGCGCCTCACCGATCACGCCGTCTCCGCGACGGACGCGGAGCTTGGCGCTTCGAGTGATCTTCCCCTCCAGGACATACGAGCCGGCAACGGTCCCCACCTTGCTGATTGGGAAGAGCGCGCGCACCTGGGCCTTGCCCACCGGGGTCTCGCGGATCTCGGGCGCCAGCATTCCCTCGAGGGCGGCCTTCACATCATTAATCGCTTCATAGATGACGTTGTAGGTCCTGACATCGATCCCCTCCGTCTGCGCCTGCTGAGCCGTCTTCACATCGGGCTTGACGTTAAACCCAAGCACGATCGCATTGGAGGCCGAGGCCAACATGATGTCGCCCTCGGTAATTGCCCCCACGGAGCCGTGGATGACTTTCAGCTTGACCTCTTCGGACGACAGACGCTCCAGCGCTTCCTGCAACGCCTGCACCGACCCCTGAACGTCCGCCTTCAGGATCAGGCGGAGCTCCTTCACCTCACCCGCTTTGATCTTCTTGTGCAGGTCCTCAAGAGTGACCCGGGCCGTGACCTGAGTCTTCCGCTTCTCACGATCCTGTCGGAGCATCGCGATCTGCCGGGCTCTCCGCTCCTCGTCAACCGCCACCATCGAGTCCCCGGCCATCGGCACACCCGAGAGCCCCAGGATCTCCACCGGATCCGAGGGGCCCGCCTCTTTCACCTTTTTACCGCGATCATTGAACATCGCGCGAATCCGGCCGTACTGCGACCCAACCACCACGATATTGCCTTCGATCAGTTTACCCTGTTGAATCAGCACGGTCGCCACCGGGCCCCGCCCGCGATCCAGCTTCCCCTCGACGATCACTCCTCTCGCAGACCGCTTCGGATTGGCCTTGAGCTCCATGATCTCTGCCTGAAGCGCGGTCAGCTCGAGAAGATTGTCGATCCCGATTCCCTGCTTCGCCGAGGTCCCGACGTAGATGGTCTGGCCTCCCCATTCCTCCGGCGTCAGACCGAGATTGGCGAGCTGGCGCTTCACCCGCTCGGGATCCGCTCCGGGCTTGTCAATCTTGTTCACCGCGACAATGATCGGCACGTTGGCCGCCTTCGCGTGGTTGATCGCCTCAACGGTTTGAGGCATGACCCCGTCGTCAGCCGCCACAACAAGGACCACGATGTCCGTCACCTGAGCACCGCGCGCGCGCATGGCGGTGAACGCCTCATGACCCGGGGTATCGAGGAAGGTCACCTTGCCGTGTGAAGTCTCCACCTGATACGCGCCGATGTGCTGCGTGATCCCCCCGAACTCCTTCTCGACGACCTTGGTTCGACGGATCACATCGAGCAACGAGGTCTTGCCGTGGTCCACGTGCCCCATCACTGTGACGACCGGTGGACGAAGTCGCAACTGCGAGGGGTCCACCTCTTCTTCAACGATCTCCTCTCCGTCAAGCGAGCGCACCTCGACGTCGAATTCGAACTTTTCGGCAGCCTGTTTGATGATGGCGGAGTCGAGGACCTGGTTGATCGTCGCCATGATCCCCATGTCGAAGAGCGCCTTGATCAACTCGCCGGACTTTCGTTTCATCGCGGATGCCAGCTCGCCGACCGTGACCGTCTCGGGCAGCTTGAGCAGCTTGACTTCTTTCGCCGCAGGCGGTGGCGGGGCTTCCACTGCCGGTCGGGTCACTTTCTCCTCCGCCTCGGCGGCCGGCGCAACCTCGCGCACCGGAACAGAAGGCTTCGACTCCGGTGGCGCCTCGATCACCTGGGTTGGAGGCATGACAACAGAAGCTGCCGGCGCAGCCGGAAGCCGCTCACCCTCCTCGGCCTCACGCGGACGGAATGGGATCACTTTCCCCTTGGCTTTTTCGGCCTTGGGTTTTCCCTTTGGCTCCTTCTTGAGTGGAACCGGTTTTTCCTCGATCTGAGGCTTCTCTTCGACAGAGGGCTCCGTGACACCCTTCACTTTCTTCACCACACCCTTCTTCTCGGTCAGCTCCTTGGCAGCGGGTTTGGCGCTCGCCTTCGCGTCTCCTTTGGGGAGCGTGGAAGAGGATTGCCCCTTCGCGAAGTGGGATCGCACTTTGGTGATCTGCGCTTTATCCAGCGAGCTCTGGGCGGACTTTCCCGTGATCTCGATCGCGTCAAGAGCCCGGATCAATTCCTTGCTCGTGACCGCTAGCTCTTTTGCCAACTCGTGGACTCGCATCTTTCCCTCCATGGATCCTCACCCCCTTTGTGCTGCTGTGATTCCAAGTGATCGCGCCTCATTGAGAAGGCTTGTTCTGAGCCTGGCCAGCGCCACCTTGGACACATTCACCGAGGTCCGAAATGCGCGGGCCAGCCGATCTCGCCTTAGGACTTCGTCCATACAGGACTCAACGCGACAGCAGTAGGCCCCGCGACCCGGAACCCCTCCGCTCGGATCAACAAGCAGTTGGCCGTCTATTACAACCAATCGAACCAACGCGCGTTTGGGCCGGACCTGCCGGCACCCGATACAGGTCCGAAGCGGCTCGCGCATGTTACTCTCCAACGGGAGGCTCCGCACGTTCCTCCACCGGAGACCCGGAAAGAGACGGGGGCTCTTGAGACAAGAGCGACCGCTGCTGAGCGATCCATTCCAGGGCCACGGCAAGAATTTTTTCGGCCTTCTTCTTTCCCACGCCGGGCACTTCCTTGAGTTTTTCCACACCGGCCTCAACGATCCGCTGAGGAGAGCTCAAGCCGCTCGCGACCAGTTTCGCAGCCAGCTGCGGCCCGACTCCCGGAAATTCTTTCAAGGTCGCCAGCCCCTGCGCCTCGGCCTCTTCGGCCCGATGACGGTCCTCCTCCACCTCACCCTCACTCTTGATATCGACTTTCATGCCGGTCAGCTTCGCGGCCAGGCGCGCGTTCTGCCCCTTTTTCCCGATCGCGAGGGAGAGCTGGCTGTCAGGAACAATCACGAGCACCGCCCTGTCATCGCCGGGCAGACGGGTCACTGACGAGACCTTCGCGGGGGAGAGCGCCCGCGCGACAAATGTCGGGGGATCATCGGACCACTGCACGATGTCGATCTTCTCCCCCCGCAGCTCCCGGCTGATCACCTGAATGCGCGTGCCCCGGAGCCCCACACACGCGCCGATCGGGTCCACGTCGCGCTTGGTGGAATGCACGGCAACCTTGGCGCGCTCACCTGACTCCCGGGCTGCCGCCTTCACCTGAACGATCCCCTCAGCGATCTCCGGGATCTCGGTCTCGAAGAGCCGCGTGAGGAAGCCGGGATGTGTGCGGCTCAGGCCGATCTGCGGCCCCTTGGCCGTCTTCTTCACCTCGTAGACATACGCGCGAATCCGATCACCCGGGCCGTATCGCTCGCCGGGGATCTGCTCACGCTCCGGGATGATCCCCTCGGCTTTTCCGAGTTCGACGATCACGTTTCGCTTTTCGATCCGGTGCACCACGCCGCGAACGATCTGCCCTTCTTTTCCATGGAACTCGTCAAAAATTCCATCGCGTTCGGCCTCGCGCACCCGCTGGAGGATGACCTGCTTGGCGGTTTGGGCCGCGATGCGACCGAACTCCTTGGGCTCCAGCTCGATCTCGATCTCATCGCCTGCGTCAACGTCAGGTTTTTGCGCCTTTGCCTCCGCGACGTTGATCTCGGTCTTGGAGTCGTACACCTTCTTGACCACTTTCTTCCGGCAGAAGACCCTGAGCTGGCCAGTCTCGCGATCAAGATGCATCCGCACATTGTCGCCGGACCCCATTGTCTTTTTGGAGGCCGAGAGCAGGGCAGACTCCAACGCCTCGAAGAGCACTTCTCTGCCAATTCCCTTCTCGCGTCCGATCTGCTCGATCGCGGTCATCAGCTCTCGGTTCATCCTCCGCCTCCGTCTGGGGCCGTTCCCGAATCCTTATTGAGGCTCGCCCACGCTACATGCTGTCACTCACGCGCGCGGGCCTCATGAGAACGTCTGGGGAACTCGAACTCAAGCCGAACCTTTGTGACCAGGCGCCGTGAGAGCTCACGAAGTCTGCCCGGAGCCTCTTCGATCGTCAACGACTCTTGATCCGCGACCACGAGCCGCCCTCGAAATTCTCGTGTCCCTTCAACAAGAGCGCTGGTCCAGCAGCGAACAGCCTTCCCTATCGCCCACTGAAACTCCCGATCTTTCCGGAGCTCCCGGTTCAGACCCGGCGACGACACTTCCAGGTCGTAGCTCTCATCGATGAGTCCCGCCACGTCCAAGACATCCCCCATCATCTGACTGAATCGGGCGCAGTCTTCGACCCCGATTCCGCTGACCTTGTCCACGTAGAAGAAGAGGGCCACGCGGTGACCACGTCGCTTCAACTCGCAATCGACCAACGTCAGCCCGCACGCACTCAGGCAGGGCGACGCGAGTCGCTCGATCTCCTCTACGAGCCTCTCCTGCGCCATCGTGTGCCTTCAACTAAAAAAGTGGGCAGCGCCCACTTTTTCAATAGGTTAGCACACTCCTCCTCCCTGGACAAGGGAACAGCCGGACCCAGGATAGCACTACTGGAGGGTTTGGGCTAGCTGCTTTATGGTGGGAACAACCTCGGTCTTGAGCACTTTTCGATCCGAGCCGTCTCTGCGCGCGCGAAGTTCGATGGTTCCGCTCTTGATGAACGCGGTCCCGACCGTGATCCGAATCGGGGCGCCGATGAGGTCAGCGTCCTTGAACTTCACGCCAGGCCGCTCGTCACGATCATCCAGGAAGACTTCGAGGCCGGTTTCGGTGAGCGTTTGATACAGCTCCTCAGCGGTGTCTCGCTGAAGCGCGTCGTTGACATTCACCGCAAGCACGTGAACATGAACCGGCGCAATACTCCACGGCCAGATGATTCCGTTTGTGTCGTGGTGCTGCTCGATCGAGGCCGCGACAATTCGGGCCGGACCGATCCCGTAACTTCCCATCACGATCGGACGCTCTTGCCCGTCCTGGTCGAGGTAGAACGCGTGAAAGGGCACAGTGTACTTGGTTCCCAACTTAAAGATGTTCCCCACCTCGATCACCCGCGCCACGGTGAGGGGCGCGCCGCACTCCGCGCACCCATCGCCGGCTCGCGCCACATGGAGGTCGAGAAAACGCGTCTGGAAATCCTGCCCCGGCTTGACCCCTTTCAGGTGAGAGCCGTCTCTGTTCGCGCCCACCACGTAGACGCCGTCCTTCAGCGAGTCATCCGTCAGAATCGTGACCGAAGCGCCCACGGGTCCGATCGAGCCAGGCGACGCGCCCATGTGAGACCGCACTTCATCGGGATGAGCTGGCCGGACATCCCCTGCAACTTTTGCGAGCTTCTTTTCGTGAAGCTGCTGATCGCCCCGCACCAGGGCGAGCAATGGACCGTCTTTTCCGATATAGAGGAGCGACTTGATCGTGAGCTCCTTCGATACCTTTAAGAACGCCGCCACCTCGTCGATGGTTTTTGCGTTCGGCGTGGCCACCTCTTCCAGCGCCCAGGCCGGGAACTTCGGGGCGGGCGGAACCGAGCGTGCCAGCTCGACGTTCGCGGCGTGCCCGCAATGGGAACAGCACGCAATCTCATCTT
>DATEAO010000379.1:0-2056 GCA_035288345.1 Candidatus Methylomirabilota bacterium
GTATTGCGAGATCTACGATCTCGCGCGCCAGCGCCGCTACGATGAAGCAAGGGAGATCGCGTCGCGGCTCATGGCCGCGGACGTGGGCGTACACGGCCGATACGGGATCGGCGGGTTGAAGGCGGCGCTCGATCTCCAGGGGTGGTACGGCGGACCGGTCCGGTCGCCGCTCGCGACGCCTGATGGCGACGCCATCGAAGAAATCAAAGAAGTGCTGATTACAGCAGGACTGCTTTAACAAGGGCTTCGGGGAAGGGGGCGAACGCTTTGAAACTGTCGGGTGCACGGATCCTTCTGGAGTCGCTGAAGCGTGAGGGAGTCGAGGTGGTGTTTGGCTTGCCGGGGGGCGCGGTCCTCCCGATCTATGACGCGCTGTATGACTTTCAGGGCTTGCGCCACATCCTGGTGCGTCAGGAGGCCGCTGCGGGACACGCAGCGGAGGGGTACGCGCGCACCACAGGGAAAGTGGGGGTTGCGCTCGTGACGTCGGGGCCTGCGGCGACAAACCTTGTGACGGCGCTTCAGGACGCGGTGATGGACTCGATCCCCATCGTGGCGTTCACCGGGCAAGTGCCGACCCATCTGATTGGGAACGACGCCTTCCAGGAAGCAGACAATGTCGGGATCACCCGCTCGTGCACCAAGCACAACTTTCTCGTGAAGGACGGGAAGGACCTCGCCCCGATCATCCGCGAGGCGTTCTACATCGCGTCGACCGGCCGGCCGGGCCCTGTCCACGTGGATCTCCCGAAGGACGTCTTGGTGAAAGAGGCTGACTTCAACTTTCCGGAGAAAGTGCACCTCCGGTCCTATAACCCGACTTACGAGGGGCACATTGGACAGATCAAGAAGGCTGCCAAATCCATCGTGCACGCCAAGCGACCGGTTCTGTACGTCGGGGGCGGCGTGATCTCGTCGGACGCTCACAAAGAGCTGTTGAAACTGGCCGAGCTGACCCAGATCCCGGTGACGACCACGCTGATGGGGCTCGGCGCGTTTCCGTCCGATCATCCGCTCTCGCTCGAGATGCTCGGGATGCACGGGACGTACTACGCCAACATGGCCGTCCACAACTCCGATGTCTTGATCGCGGTGGGCGCTCGCTTCGATGACCGGGTCACCGGCAAAGTGGAGTCCTTTGCGCCGCAGGCGGAAATCATTCACATCGACATTGATCCTTCTTCGATCTCGAAGAACATCAAGGTGCATATCCCCATCGTGGGCGATGCGCGACGGGTGCTCGCCAAGCTCCACGAGGCCGTCAAGGAGGAGATGAAAGGCGATCTCCCGTCAGTGGCCCGCGAGGCACGGAAGCAGTGGCATGCTCAGGTCGCGGAGTGGAAAGCGAAATTCCCGCTCCGCTACGACTGGGACGACCAACTGATCAAGCCCCAGCATGTGATCCAGGAGATCAGTAACCTCACGCGAGGCGAGGCCCTGACCATCACCGGAGTGGGCCAGCATCAGATGTGGGCCGCCCAATACATGAAGTTCAAATACCCCCGCACCTGGTGCACGTCGGGCGGGCTCGGGACCATGGGATATGGGCTCCCAACCGCTCTTGGCGTGCAAGCGGGGAACCCCGGGAAGCTGGTGGTCAACATCGACGGAGACGGCTCGTTCGTCATGAACAGCCAGGAGCTGGCGACCTGCTTTGAGAGCAGGCTTCCCGTGAAAACCGTGATCATCAACAACGGCTACCACGGGATGGTGCGCCAGTGGCAAGAGATCATCTACAAAGAGCGCTACTGCGCCATCGATCTCTCAGCGAGCCCCGACTTCGTGAAGCTGGCCGAGGCGTACGGGTGCGTCGGGATCCGGGCCACCAAGCCGAGCGAGGTCGTCCCCGCTCTGGAGACGGCGTTCTCAACCCCCGGTCCGGTCGTGGTGGACATGATGGTGGACCGTGAGGAGGACGTCTTCCCGATGGTGCCTGCCGGCGGCGCCAACAAGGACATGATCCTGGAGCGGCCGAACAGGGACGTGAAGGCGAGAGCCGCCAAATCCCAGACAGGTTTCTAATGGTCTCACGCGAGGAGGCAGGAGAGCGCGGGCG
>DATEAO010000380.1:0-2306 GCA_035288345.1 Candidatus Methylomirabilota bacterium
CAGGGCAGACTCGGCGGCCGTCACCGCGTCGCTGAGTACACCGTACTGTGCGAACGCCTCGGCGACATAGCATCGCTCGAGCGTCTCGCACGCTTCTTTGACCTTGTTGGCGAAATCTCTCGTGGTCGCGTTGTGCTTCTCGATTGCTGCGTTGACGGCTTGGATGGCCCCAATCAGCGCGGTACGATCTGGGCGTGGCGTACTCTGCAGCGCGTTCTCCAACGACATGCGTTCAAACGGAGACTCATGCTTGCGGAGAAGAAGCTCGTGCAACGCATTGAGGAAGGCCGAAGCCTCCTCAACGTTCCGCCGAGCCTGCGATGTCGCCGACCGCAGCTCGCTTGTGAGGTGGTCGTACAGTCTGGCCGCGTCCGGGAATTGCACTCCAGCCAGATGGTCGCGCTCTGACTCTACCCGCTTCGCAAGGGCCGCGACTTCGGACTGAAAACGCGCGAAGGCATCGTTGAAGTGAGCTTCCAGCCTGTGAACTCGGGCTTCCGGCAGGGATTGATCGCAGAACCTGCAGTTGTCGGTCTTCCGGTCGCCTGAGTGAAGCGTTAAACCCTGCTGGACCCACGCGCCGACTTCTCGATCCGCGACCAGCTCTTCGATGACCTGCGACGCAACGGAACCTTGCAGAAGGACCTCGGCCTCGCTTGCCAGCCCCTGAAAGTCGGGCACATCAAGAGCAATTGCGGATACCGTATCCTTGGGCTGAGCATCTTTCTGGTTTCTCAGTTTCTCCTTGTGCTCATCGGCAAGCAAAGCGCTATCCGCCGATTTCCTGGTCAGTTTCTCGACCGCCTGCCTGAAGTTCCTCTTGTCGTAATTGGCGTATTGGGGAGTCTGGCCACTGATCAGGAGCTCCTTGATAACCTTGGCCTTGTTAATGCAGAACTCGTCCAGCTCCTTCTCAGTTTTCGACTTCGAAGCCCGGGCTTTCTCCGCGTCCTGTGTTGCGCTGAGAAGCTCCCCTTTGAGCTTCTCGACCTGCTTCTGCTTTTCCACACTGTCTTCGCCAAAGTAGTAGATGGGCCTCAGCTCCTCGCCAGCTTTAAGGATGGTGGAAGCGATGAAGTCCCGGTTGAACACTCGAACCGCCGGCAGGCGTGCGGTCTCCAGATCGCGGCCTGAGACCTTCGCGCCGTCGATCTCAAACTCAACATCGCCTTCGGCGACGGCGGAACGAATCTGAAGATGGCCGAACAAAGAGGAGAGCGTGGTCTTGCCCGAGCCATTCCAGCCGTAGATCAGATTGAACTGCCCGAAGGGCTGAAGACCCACTGGCCAGGTGAAGTCGCGAAAGATCCGATGGCCTTTGATCTTAATGATGCGGGAAACCTTCACGGCTGTAACTCCAAGAACCGTTCCGCGTCCTTCACCCGCAGCTCCCCGGAGATGAGCCTGGGAAGCAGCGCGTCACGCAAGGCGGCGAGGGTGCGGGATTCCTCCTCACGGCCGCACTGGGTGAGTCGAAGCATTCGTATAAGTGAGCAATAGGCGTCCAGCACACCTTCGCTTGGATGGAGGATTCGCGCCGTGGCGAGCGCGCTGTTTGGGATGAACGGTTGCGCAGAACCAATGCGCATTGAATCGAAGTCAATGTTGAGCATCGATTGCAGAACGAACTCAGGCCATTGGAGCGGAACCACCGCACTCGCGTTGTTGTTGATCCACGCGCCGCGGTATGTCCAATGAATCGAGCCGCAATACGCACCAACGCGCCCGAATGCGATCACGAAGCCGTCGTGTGTCGATTGCTCCGTGTAACCCATGATGCCGTTGGCACCGAAGACCGTGTGTGTGCCTTGCGGCTGACATTTTTCTGTGGGAAGCTGCTTGCCCCCTTGAATGGAGGCGATCACTTCCAACGCGACCACCTCCCACCCCTCAGGAATCTCGCCCAGCTCGGAGTCCACGAGGCGGTCGGGGAGGAGGTCGCCGAGGGGCTTGGGCAGGCCGGGGTCGCGGCCTTCGGCCTTGGCGCGGACGGGGTCGAAGTCCACGAACCACGACTGGAAGAGCGCCCGTGCCATCGCCTCTAGCGTCTCGTTCATCCGCCGGTTCAGATCGCTCTTGTCGTCGAGCGTGCCGAGGATGTGGGCGATGGCGCGTTGTTCCGTAAGAGGGGGAATCGCGAGCCTCAAATCCGACAGCGCAGAAACCGTCAGGTACGGGAGCGCTGTGCCCTGAGCGATGTCCGAGAAGTCGAACTGCGATAAGACGTAGTAGAAGAAGCGAGGGTCTACTCGATCGGCGCGCGGAACCGCTCCCATCATGTTGTTGTCGATGAGCGTCTCCCGCAC
>DATEAO010000381.1:0-3460 GCA_035288345.1 Candidatus Methylomirabilota bacterium
GCCCCCGAGTAAGACGCTCGCTCCTCGGCACGGCGCGAGTGGAGATCAAAAATAAAATCCGACAGGAACGTGCAGATGTTGGGCAAACAGATCCAGCGCTCTTGGGGGCAGCGGAGGTTCTCTCGACCAGGTCGGCTCCGCTGTCCCGTCAACGCGACAGACTGGGGCACCACCGCCCCATCCGTCGGCTGGCTGCGCCCTTCCTCGTTTCTAACATACTAAAACAATTATCTGATTCTCCTGGTACAGGCCTTGCTCTCCCTTTCACAAGAATTTGGCTCTCATCACCCTGAACTGAGCGAGGGAGGTTCTGATGAGCTTTGTTTTTGCCAAGGCGCCTCTGCGGATCTACTGGGAGTTGACGCGGGCCTGTGACCTTGCCTGTCGCCATTGCAGGGCCGAAGCGGTCCCGAGACGAAATCCGAATGAGCTCGCAAAGGAAGAGGCGTTCCGGCTGCTCGAGCAACTGGCTGAGTTCGGCACGCCACCGCCGCATCTGATTCTCACGGGCGGGGACCCGCTGAAGCGCCCTGACTTTCTGGCGCTCGTCGAGCGCGCCGTCGAGTTTGGCTTTCCGGTCTCCGTCGCGCCAAGCGCCACACCGCTCTTGACACGGGAGAAGATCCACGCGATGAAGAGTGCCGGCGTGGAAGCCATGTCGCTCAGCCTCGATGGATCGAGCGCCGGGCGCCACGACGGGCTTCGCGGAGTTCCCGGCACCTTCGACCGAACGCTTGAGGCGGCCCGCGACGTCCTCGATGCCGCGATCCTGCTCCAAATCAACAGCCTGGTGACCTCGGAAACCGTGACTGACCTTCACGACATTCACCGCCTCGTCACCTCCCTTGGCGCTCAGCGCTGGTCTCTCTTTTTCCTGATCTCGGTGGGGCGCGGGCGATTGCTCGGCCAGCTCTCGCCGCCCGAGTGCGAGGCGGTGCTTCACTGGGCCTACGACCAATCGCGTGGAGGCAGGACGATTGTGACCACCACCGAGGCTCCCCACTACCGCCGCATGACGCTGCAGCGCATGAAGGCCGAGGGGCGGTCCGGCGAGTCGCTGCGAAGCCAACTGCTTCGCCGAGGCTTCGGGATCCGTGACGGGAACGGTGTGATGTTCATCTCCCACACGGGCGAGATCCATCCGTCGGGCTTTCTTCCCCTGGTGGCAGGTGACGTGAGGAGCCAGAGCCCGATTGAAATCTATCGGGAGGCCAGACTCTTCCAGAGCCTGCGCCAGCCCGACCGATTCAACGGCCGGTGCGGCCGCTGCGAATTTCGCGAGATCTGCGGCGGCTCCCGCGCTCGCGCCTATGCCGCGAGCTGCGATCCTCTTGGCTCAGACCCGCTCTGCGCCTATGAGCCCGGCGCTCAAGCTCTTGACGAGGCGATTGCATGAAGGTCGCGAGACCGGTTGATTTCCGCTTGAAGGAGGAGCGATAAATGAACGCGCATCGCAAACGATACGGCCTGCTGTTATTGTCGATCGTGATCGTTCTCGTTGGCGCCGTCCTCGCCTGGAAAGCCCAGGCCCCGCCGCCCGCGGGCGGTCCGGCGCTCTCTGCCGGGACGATCGTCCCAGCCGTCGCGCGCCAGGAAACCAAGCCCACGCTTGATCCCGCGCTCTTCGTCGGCAAGGCGAAGCTCACCCATCAGATCGCGCGTGAGATCCCCGACGTCCTCGATCAGCTCTACTGTTACTGCGAGTGCGACAAGCACATGGGACACAAGAGTCTGCTCTCCTGCTACACCGACGGCCACGCGGCCACCTGAGACATCTGCATGGATGAGGCGCTGGACGCGTCTCGCATGGTGAAGGCGGGGTACACGGTGGCGCAGATCCGCACTGAGATCGATAGGAAGTACGGAAGATGATGAGAAGCCATCTCAAAAACGCTTGGGAGCGCGGGTCCTGTCGTCGGGGCGTCCCCCGCCCCGCCGCGCTCCGTCACCCTGACGAGGGTCCCACTCCCGCGCGGCGCTGCGTGGGCCACCCCGACGCCACCCGCGCTCCCAAGAAGTTGTTTTTTGAGATGGCTTCTAGTCTCTTTGTAACCGCGCTCCTGCTTGCGCTTCCGACACTGGCGGCGGCGCACGGCGAGCATGGCGGAGCCAAGCCCCTCGGGGAGGGGAGCACGGTCACCCTCCACGGTTATCAGGTAGAGCTTTTGAGCCATCCGAGCCCGCTCGCCGTTGGTCGGGAGGTTCACGTGGTGGCCAAGATCTTCAAGACAAACTCACGTGAGATCCCTGTTTCCGGCGGCAAGGTGCTCATCGGTGTCGCCGGGAGAGGCGATCATCTTCACACCATGCCAGCTCCTGAGCAAACCTGGGCCGGGAGCTACACGGTGACCTTTACTCCTTCTCAAGTCGGCGCTCATCAGGTGCGCGTGCTCCTCGAGGAGCTTGAAGGGCATCGCTTTGAGCCTCCGCTCGTCGTGGACTTTCCGGTTTCGGTCGCTCAAGCGTCGGGGATGGGGTGGGTCGTGTGGACGCTTCTCGCGCTGGTCGGCGGGATTGCGGCCGTCGGTCTCTACGTCATCGATCTGAGGGCGAGGACAAGAATTCCCGCAGAAGGCTCCTTCAACCTCCTGGAGATCCCGTGGCTCCGCCGGATCATGACGTCTTCGGCGTTTCAGCCGACACTCCAGGTCCCGCTCCTCGGCCTCATGGGGATCGTAGTGTTTGTCGGATTTTACGATGTGCAAGACGGCGGCGTGAACCTGGCTACCAAGCTCACCTGGACGATCTGGTGGGCGGGGATCATCTTCACCTTCTTCCTCGTGGGGCGAGTCTGGTGCCTCATGTGCCCGTTCGGAGCGCTGAACGAATGGACCTCACGGCTGATAGCTCCGCTGCGCCGTCTTCCAAAGCCGTTCAGAAACATCTGGTGGGCGACCGGGATGTTTGTTCTGCTCACGTGGGCTGACGAGCAGCTCGGTGTCGTCCGCTCGCCGAGAGTCACGGCCTGGATCGTGCTCTTCTTCTTGGCCCTGGCGGTCGTGATCGGCTTCTTCTACGAGCGGCGGAGCTTCTGCCGATACCTCTGTCCGATCGGGGGGGTGATCGGGCTCTACTCGATGACGGCGCCGCTCGAGCTGCGCGCGAAGGAGTTGGCGATCTGCCGCGCCGATCCCGACAAGGAGTGTTACCGGGGCGGCGAACACTCTCGCGGCTGCCCGATGTTCGAGTTCCCTCAGAGCATGGACAGGAACAACTACTGCACCTTCTGCGCAGACTGCGTGGCCGGCTGCTCGCGCGACAATCTCACGCTCGGCTTCCGCGCCCTCGGCAAGGACCTCTGGGCCTCCGGACGTCACTTCCTCGACGAATCCTACCTCGCGGTGATCCTGGTAGGGCTCACGCTCATCGTGACGGCCCAAATGCTGACCGCTTGGCCGGGCTTTATCTCGGAGCTTGCGCTGTGGCTCCCCGTGTGGGCACGACGCGGCCTCAGGCCGGT
>DATEAO010000382.1:0-9512 GCA_035288345.1 Candidatus Methylomirabilota bacterium
CAGGCTGTGATGGCTTGACTTTCTTCGGGGCCAGGCGTCGCTGATGGGAGGGAAGAATCCCCAGCTCCTCTCGATACTTGGCCACGGTTCGGCGCGCGATGTTCAATCCATGATTCTTCAATCTGAGCCCGATCTCCTGATCGGACAACGGGCGGCCGGGGTCCTCTTGGGCGACCAGGTCCTGGATCATCTTCTTCACAGAGAGCGAGGAGACCATCGCGCCCTGACTCGAGGCGATACCGCTGTGGAAGAAGTACTTCAGCTCGAACAATCCCTGAGGGGTCTGCACATACTTGTTCGTCGTCACACGGCTGACGGTCGATTCGTGCATCCCGATGTCTTCCGCGACATCTTTGAGCGCAAGCGGACGAAGCGTGCTGATCCCGTGATCGAGAAACTCCCGCTGGAACTTCACAATGCTCTCCGTGACCCTGTAGAGGGTGCGCTGTCGCTGGTGCACGCTTTTGATGAGCCAGAGCGCTGACCGGAGCTTTTGCTCGACGTACAGGCGGGTTTCAGGACCGCCGTCCTTGGCGAGCATCGACCGATAGAGGCTATTGACGCGAAGCCGGGGGATGCCATCCTCGTTGAGCACGATCGTGTAGTCATCCCCCATCTTGTGGACGAACACGTCAGGCACAATGTACCGGGCATCCGAGGACGCGAACCGTCGGCCGGGCTTGGGCTCCAAGTCGGCGATCTCTTCCACGGCCTCCATGACCCGGTCCAGCGGGAGCTTCAACGCTCTGGCGATCTCCGGGTAGCGCCGCCGCTCGAGGCTCTGGAAGTGGTGCTCAGCGATCTCCAACGCCACGGGGTCGGGCTGCGGGTCTGCTCGGAGCTGCAGCAGGATGCACTCCTGGCAGTTGCGGGCCGCCACACCCGGAGGATCAAAGGACTGCACCAAGGCCAGACCCTGCTCCACTTCGTCCATCGTGGCCTGGCAGACTTCCGCCAGCTCCTCGAGCGTGATCCGCAGGTAGCCGTCGTCGTCGAGATTCCCGATGATCGCGCGACAGATCTTGTCGATCGCTGGGTCGTACGCAACCATCCGGAGCTGCTCCGTCAGGTGCTCCGTCAACGATTGGCCGCCCTGGCTGAAGTTTTCAAATGGCAGGTCTTCATGTTCTTCCTGTTGCACGAGCGAGAGCTCTTCGGGGTGATCGAACATCACCGCGGTCAGGTCGAACGGAAGGTCATCGGGCACCTGTCCGTCGACCGGTGGCGTGTCCTCCCGGTTCTCTGTCGTGGCAGGTGGAGTGGTGGAGAGCGTGGGAGGCTCACTCGCCGGTTCCTCCACCGGCGTCTCTTCGAGCAGCGGATTCTCCGTGAGCTCGCGTTCGAGGAGCTCCTGGAGCTCGATCGTCGAGAGCTGCAGCAGCTGGATCGCCTGCTGCAGCATCGGCGTCATGACCAGACGCTGGCTCAGCCGGAGTGAGAGACGGTGTTCAATCGCCATACGCGAATCCTCGAAGGGGGGCTCGCCCGACATTCATCTCGACCGGACAAGCCGGTCGAGGGAGGCGAATCTCCCTCCAGGGTTGCGCGGGCAAAGCCAGCGCTCGAACCAGGCACGTCGGAACACCTGGTTCATTGCGGCGCTTGATTCCCGTCCTCATGGGTTTCACACCAACTAAGTGTTCGGTCGCTCGCGTCATGAAGATCACAGGGAAAACTTCTCGCCGAGGTAGATCTCTCGGGCTTTGGGATTCACGGCCAGTTCCTTGGAAGTTCCGGACACCAGGATCTTGCCATCGTAGAGGATGTACGCGCGGTCGGTGATGGCAAGCGTCTCCCGCACGTTGTGATCGGTGACGAGGATTCCGATGCCTTTCTCCTTAAGCCGCGCGATGATCGATTGGATCTCCGCAATCGCGATCGGGTCTATTCCAGTAAATGGCTCATCAAGCAGCAGGTAGCGCGGTGCAGTGATAAGCGCCCGGGTAATTTCAAGACGCCGGCGCTCCCCGCCCGACAGGGTGTACGCTTTGTGGCGCGCCAACGGCGTCAGCGTGAGCTCGGCGAGCAGCTCGCGAAGACGCTCCCTCCGCTCAGTCTCGTCCAGGTCCAGTGTTTCCAGAATCGCCAAAAGATTCTCCTCAACCGTCAGCTTTCGAAAGACCGAAGACTCCTGAGGCAGATACCCCAGCCCCAGCCGGCACCGCCGGTACATCGGAAGATCGGTCACCTCCCGCCCCTCCAAAAAGATCCGGCCGCCATTTGGTCTGAGGAGCCCCACGATCATGTAGAAGCTCGTCGTCTTCCCCGCTCCGTTCGGGCCGAGAAGCCCAACGACCTCCCCCCGCTGAATGTCGAGCGTGACATGATTCACGACGGTGCGATCGCGAAAGCGCTTCACCAGTCCCTGTGCGATCAGTCCTTCCATTGGTGATCAGCGCTATTGGCACGCCTGCTTGGAGGGGCGACTGGGCCTTTTCTGATCGTTCTGACTTGTGTAAAACGTGACGGCGACGCGCCCATCACGCCCGCCTTCCACGACACTTCGGTCTTCAGCCATATACATCGTAATGCGCTCGCCCTGCACGACATTCTCGTCCTGCCACACCCGCGCGTTCCCGATCAAGATGATTCTCTGCTCGGTATCATAGTACTCGGCCCGTCGAGCCGTTCCGGTGCGGCAATCGGACGCGATCACCTTGACATTCCCAGTGGAGATGGCCCGCAGCACCTTCTCACCCTTGTCATCGAGGTACACCTCCATCCGGTCCGCGTATTGCGTGTTGTTGTTGTGGCGGGCCTCCACTCTCCCATCAAAAATGATCAACCCCTCCTTTTTCAGCGTTTCCATCCGGTCCGCATTGATCGTGACCGGCTGGGACTTCCCATCAGGACCGGCGGGAGAGGCCAGGGGCGACAACGCGCTGGGTGTTTCCGCCGATCTTGGCGCTGGCTTTTTAGACTGCGGCTGGCCATTGGAATCAGGCGCGAGCGGGAGCGCCAACAGTCCTCCGACGACCACGAGGGCGAGCCAAATCCATGCACGCGACCCGATGTTTCTCATCGAACAATCTTGCTGAGAGGCGACGACGGGCCCTTACGGCCGGGAATACTGACCCAGACGCGGCCCTTGACCACCGCCCGCTCCTCCCCGACGAGGACATCCAGCGCCTCTCCACGAATTGAGGTTTCACCCCGGACGATGGTGATGGGGTCGTTGGTCCAGAGTTTTTTGGGCTCGGCTGCCCACTGGAGGCTCTCGGTGCTGAGGCGGACCCCGTCGGATGAGAGTGCCACCACATTCCCTTGAAGGCGAACATTTTTGGAATCGTTCTTGAGATCACCGTGCTCGCTCGTGATCGTCCACGTTCGGTCAGGCTGCAAGATCGTGATCGTCACCTTTTGCATCACGGTCTTCCCTTCCTGCTCGAAGACTTCGGCCTGATCGGCATCGAGCTTCCAGCGGACGCCGCCTTCGGCAGCCTCCTGGAGGTGGACCTCTTTAATCCGGAAGTCGGCTCTGGACGCCCCCGCTTCTTCCGGGAGGGGGCTCACCCCCCGCCCCCTGATCACCATGAGAGTGGCCACTATGATGATGAAAAGTCCGACACCTACGAAAAGGACGAGCGAGACGCGCTTCAAGAAATTCTCCTCACATGCAAGTTTAATACCACACTAGCGCACTTTGTTTGAGGAGTAAAGCAGAAAGTACCTCGGAAAAACTTTCAACGACTACGAGGCGGCCGCGACCGATTCCCCTGCACATCACGCTGAAGCGCCGATGCAACAAGGGCGATCACCCGCATGTATCATCGGCAGTTCCAACGACCGCCTTGACGACAAGATCAGGAATGCTGCAAAGATTGCAGTTGGGCTCGCGCGCGCGCGGCGTACGAGCCCTGGCGCAAGCACAAGGCTCTGAATGCACGCGAGCGCGGGCGGGCGATAGCCCGGGCGCCCGCGCTGCAATCAGGCCTTGGCCCTGAGGATATCGTGGAGGTGAACGATCCCCACGGGACGGCGCTCTGCATCCACGACCACAAGCTGTGTGATCGGGCGTGAGGGGTTCTGTTCCATCATTTCCAGCGCCACACTGGCCAGGACGTTTTTCTTCACGGTCCGAGGCTGACGGGTCATCACCTCTTTGGCGTGCTTCTCAAAGACGTTTCCGTCCCGCTGCAGCGCTCGGCGAAGATCGCCATCGGTGATGATCCCGACCAGAGCCCCCTCCGCGTCCACCACCGTGGTCACGCCCAAGCGCTTCGCGGTCATCTCCACCACCACATCCTTCATCACGCTCTCCTCGTCAACCCGGGGAATCTTGTCTCCGCGATGCATCAGGTCCTCGACTTTTAAGAACCGACGGCCCAGATTCCCACCCGGATGAACGACCGCGAAGTCTTCTTCCTGGAGATCTGAGAGCTCGAGCAGGGCCACAGCCAGCGCGTCGCCCATGGCGAGCGCCGCGGTGGTGCTCGCGGTTGGCGCAAGATTCAACGGGCACGCCTCCTCCGCCACGCTCACATCCAGCACCACATCCGCGTGCTGAGCCAGCGTGGATTGAGGGTGCCCTGAGAGGAGAACCAGCGGCAGTTCCAGTCGCTTGATCGCGGGAAGGAGTGTCAACACCTCTTCTGTCTCCCCGCTGTTCGAGATCACCATCACCACATCGCCCCGCGCCACCATGCCGATATCCCCGTGAGCGCCCTCCGCGGGATGCAGAAAGAATGCGGGCGTCCCCACGCTGGACAGGGTGGCCGCAATCTTACGGCCGATGTGTCCGGATTTCCCGATCCCTGTGACCACAACGCGCCCTTGGCACGCCCGCAGGGTCTCCACCGCTTTGAGAAAGGAGTGGTTGAGCCGCGGGATCAGGCCGAAGATCCCCTCGGCCTCGATCCTCAGCACGCGCTCGGCCAGCTTCAGGAGATCCGAAGTCATCACACCCCCCGGAGCCCGTCTTGAATCGCGAGAAGCTCTTTCAAGAGCCGCGGAAGCTCCTCGAGAGGGAGCATGGTCGGCCCATCGCTCGGCGCGCGGTCAGGCGCCTCGTGGATCTCCATGAACAGGGCGTCAGTGCCGAACGCGACTGCGGCTCTGGCTAACCCGGAGACATACTGCCGTTCGCCGCCTGACCGGCTCCCCTCTCCGCCCGGCAGTTGAACCGCGTGCGTGGCGTCAAAGACCACCGGGCAGCCAAAGTTCCGCATGATCTGAAGGCTCCGAAAGTCCACGACCAGGTTATTGTAGCCGAAACTCGCCCCTCGCTCGGTAAGGAGAATCCGCGTCGCCCCCACCCGTCGAAGCTTCTCGACTACGTTGGCCATGTCCCACGGCGCGAGGAATTGGCCTTTCTTTACGTTCACCGGCTTGCCGCTCCGCCCGCACGCTTCCAGAAGATCCGTCTGGCGGCAGAGGAATGCGGGAACCTGAAGCATGTCCAACTGCTCGGCCGCCGGCGCCACCTCTGACGGCAGGTGAACATCAGAGAGGACCGGACACCCAAACGACTCCCGCACCTTGGAGAGAATCCTGAGGCCAGCCGCCAGCCCCGGGCCACGATAACCCGTCCCGGACGAGCGGTTGGCTTTATCATAGGAAGACTTGTAAATAAACGCGATCTTCAGATCACTCGTGATCCGCGTCAGCGCCTGAGCCATCCGGAGCGCATGGGCCTCGTCCTCAATCGCGCACGGCCCGGCGATGAGGGCGACCGAATTTCCGCCACCGATCCTCACGCCTCCGACCAGAACTTCGGGGCAAGTGTCGCTCATCGCGTTTGCTGGTGTTCCAAGGCGGCTCCGATGAAGGCGCCGAACAACGGATGAGGCCGCCATGGCCGCGAGCGGAACTCGGGGTGGAATTGCCCCGCCACGAACCACGGGTGATCCGCAAGCTCGATGATCTCCACGAGCTGCTGTTCCTGCCAGACGCCGGAGATCGTAAGGCCGTTCTTCTCCAGAATTTTCCAATACTCGTTGTTCACCTCGTAGCGGTGGCGATGACGCTCGTGAATGATGCTCTCGCCGTACACCTTCGCCGCCTGAGATCCCGGCGCCAGGCTCACCGGGTAGAGCCCGAGCCGCATCGTCCCTCCCTTCTCCCTGAGCCCGCGCTGCCCCGGCAGCAGGTCGATCACCGGATGAGGCGTCCGCGGGTTGAACTCCGTTGAGTTCGCGCCGGCAAGCCCGCAGGCGTTTCGCGCGAACTCGACCACCGCACACTGCATGCCCAGGCAGATCCCGAAAAACGGAAGTCCGCGCTCTCGCGCATACTGGATCGCCTGAATCTTCCCCTCGATCCCCCGATCACCAAACCCCCCGGGGATGAGCAGCCCGTTCACGTGGTGGAGCATCGCCTCGGTCCCTGTCCGCTCCAGGTCCTCGGCGTCAACCCATGAGACATTGACCTGGGCGTCGTTCGCGACCCCTCCGTGCGTGAGCGCTTCAGCCAGGCTCTTGTATGAGTCCTTCAGGTCGATATACTTCCCGACCACGGCGATCCGCGCCTGGCGCTTGGGGGTCTTGATCTTCCGAACGATCTCTTCCCACCGGGAGAGATCGCCCGGGCGGGGGTCGAGCCCAAGGAGCTTCACCAGGATCTGATCCAGCCCTTCCTGGCGGAACACCAGAGGGACCTCGTAGATCGTCTCCACGTCTTTCGCCGTGATCACCGCCTCTTCTTCGACGTCACAGAAGAGCGCGATCTTGGACTTGATTCCAGGCGGAAGAAACCGGTCGGTTCGGCAAAGGACCACATCGGGCTGGATCCCGATCGCGCGAAGCTCCTTCACCGAGTGCTGTGTGGCCTTGGTCTTGAGCTCTGACGCCGCCTGGATGAACGGGACGAGGGTCAGGTGCACGTACGCCACGTTCTCCTTCCCCACGTCCTTCTTGAGCTGGCGGATCGCCTCGAGAAACGGCAGTCCCTCGATGTCGCCGACCGTGCCCCCCACTTCCACGATCACCACGTCGACTCCATCCCCCACCTTTCTCACCGCGGCTTTGATCTCGTCAGTGATGTGGGGGATCACCTGGACGGTACGGCCCAGGTAGTCGCCGCGCCGCTCCTTTGTGATCACGGAGTAGTAGATCTTCCCGGTGGTGACATTGTGGTCCTTGGTCATCCGCGCGCTCGTGAAGCGCTCGTAGTGGCCGAGATCGAGGTCGGTCTCGCCGCCGTCGTCGGTCACGTACACCTCTCCGTGCTGGTACGGGCTCATGGTGCCCGCATCCACGTTGATGTATGGGTCCATTTTCTGCAACGTCACGCGGAAGCCTCGCGCCTCGAGCAGACACCCGATAGAGGCCGCGGCGAGCCCCTTCCCCAGGGAGGAGACCACGCCGCCGGTGATAAAGATGTATTTGGTCGTCACGTCAAGTCCTCCGTGCTTCTATTCCTCAAGGCTTGCCCCCTTTCTTCAGTTTCTTTGTTTTGCTCTTCGCGCTGATTGCGGCGCGGGCACCCGGGCTATCGCCCGCACGCCCCCCTCTTTTTCTGCACTCTTCACACTTCACTGTTCACTCTTCACGCCATTTCAGCAAGCCATTTTTTAACCAGCGCTTCCTCCTCCTCGCGCGTGCTGAGGGTTCGTTCCAGTCTCGCTGAACGAAGCCTGGAGAGAAAGTCGCCGAGCCTGGGCCCGGGCGACACTCCCAGGGCCTGGAGATCATCGCCATTCAGGAGCGGACGGCTCAACCGGCCTTCAAGGAGAAACCATTCGACCTGTTCCCTGACGTTTCTCGGGGCGCACACCCAAAGCCATTCGAGGCAGGTCAATGGAAGCGGGTCGAGGCGCCGGACCAGCTCGCTTGCCGAACATGAGGCCAGGTCGCTTGCCAGAAGGTCGTCGCTGTCGCGAATGCAGCGGAGAAGCCGCTGAGCCGGCTCCCCTTTGATCGAGAGGCGATCGAGGAATTCCCTGGCCATCGTCTGGTTCAAACGCTCTATCAAGGCAAGAAGGATAAGTTCAAGCCAATTAAAAGACAATCGACTCGATTGAGCCCACTGCATCAGGCGCTGTATCTCTCCGAGCCGCGTGACGATGATGGACGCGAAACGGTAGCCGGGGACGACGAGCCTGAACAGACCGAGGCGGCCAAGTCTGGTCACGAGAAGCGCCGGGTCCGGCTCTGACGCCGCCAGCTCCAATTCCCCCAGGAGACGCTGCCCTGAGAGGGCTGGGTATGGTGCACGGCCCAAGGCGGAGCGAAGGAGCCGGAGGGTCGTCTGCTCGACCCCAAAATCAAGTCGGACAGCGTAGCGCAACGCACGAAAGACTCGAGTGGGATCCTCAATAAAGCTTAGCGGATGGAGCACGCGGATAACGCGGTGGGTGAGATCTCGCCATCCCCCTCGAGGATCGAGGAGCAAGCCGAAGCTTCCCGGGTTCAGATGAATCGCCATGGCATTGACCGTGAAGTCCCGGCGGGCGAGGTCTTCTTCGATCGTCGCCCGGCTGACGCTGGGCAGCGCGCCGGGGCGGGGATAGGTCTCACGCCTGGTTTCCGCCACATCAAGACGTCCGCTGGTCACCCCCTCGAGCGACGCCGTACGGAACTGCTCGTGAAGAGTCAGCCGCCCGTTCTCGCGCTCAGCGAGAAGGCGCGCAAAGAACAACGCGTCACCCTCAACCGCGAGGTCCACATCGAGCACAGGTCGATCAAGCAACAGATCGCGCACCAGCCCCCCCACCGCGAACAGCCCAATCCCCTTCGATTCGGCGAGAAGACCGGCGTGACGAAGGAAGCTCGCGAGCGAAGGCGCGCACCGGGCATCCAGCCGTGGCCCGAGGAGCGTTGAGCCTCGATGGCCGAGCTCAGGAAGCTTCTCAATACACCCGATCAGGGATCGCCCCTCACGAACAAAGAGCAGCGGCGCTCCAGCCATGAGCGCGCGCCGAACCGTCACCTCGCCGGTCCGTGCTGCGAGCGCCGGGATCCCCCACCAGATCACATCGGAAATCGGGGCCTGCTTCAGACCCAACTCCGCTGCGCGACGGAGTATCTCAATCGTCACCGCACCCGTGCTGCGCCTTCCCACCACCGCCAGCACACGGGCCTTCCTCTTCCGAAGTTCTCGCAGTCCCTCAGCGATCGTCAGAAGCTCTCCGACCGTGACAACGCCCCGATGCATGAGATCCCTGGCGGTGGGATCCACCTGAGGGTATGTGGTCTGTCTAAGACTCCTCATAGAGTCCTCGGGACGCGCGAAACGTTCCCGTGGCCTTGCTCCTTGATCAAAAGTCGTTCATCGGTCATCTTCATCGCGCTCTGGGGTGAAAACGACGGTACATCTGAGTCAGCGCTCGGGACGGCAGATGCGTGTAGATCTGCGTGGTGGAGATATCCGCGTGCCCCAGCATTGCCTGCACCGATCGAAGATCAGCCCCGCGCTCGAGCAGGTGACTGGCGAATGAGTGTCTCAAGGTATGCGGCGACACCGTCGCCCGAATGCGAGCCCGTTGAGCATCTCGTCTGATGATCACCCACAACGCCTGGCGCGTCAGCGGTCGGCCTCGCCGATTCACAAAGAGATACCCGGAGTCGGTGCGG
>DATEAO010000383.1:0-11409 GCA_035288345.1 Candidatus Methylomirabilota bacterium
GCACGGTCTTCACCCACGACCACTTCGGCCCGTCCACCCATCAGCAG
The DNA here is from genome assembly GCA_035288345.1 of Candidatus Methylomirabilota bacterium. Lineage (GTDB taxonomy): Bacteria > Methylomirabilota > Methylomirabilia > Rokubacteriales > DATEAO01 > DATEAO01. Next base: position 48 of record DATEAO010000383.1, read on the forward strand.
AGCGGGCTCTACGCGGGGCTGGTCATCGAGCCGAAGGGCTCTCAGTGGCGCGATCCCGAGACGGGAGCGATCTTCGGCACGCGCGCAGACGGCGGGCCAACAAGCTGGCACGCTGACATCCTGACCGCGAACGCTGCCGACAGCTACCGGGAGTTCATGTTCGAGTTCCAGGACTTCCAGCTCGCCTACTTCCCCAATAATGCGGGAATCCCTGACCCGGCCAAGGCCATCAACCCGCCCGGCCGAGTCGAGGTCGGCCTGCCATTTCTGCTTGCGCGGCCCAACCAGTGCCCGGGCGGCGTGGCGCCGCCCTGTCCTGAGGCGATCTCGGCCGAGGATGTCGGCACCATGACAGTGAACTACCGCAACGAGCCGATCGCCCTCCGTGTGCGCGACCCGAACACCAACACTCAGGCGGCAGGCGTTGCCGGTTCCCTTACGAGTGTATTCCGCTCAGACGTAGTACGCGCTGACCCAGCGTTGAACGTTCAGCCCGCTTTCTATCCACCACTTACTGGCGGGCTGGAACCGAAAGATCCGTACACGCCGCTGCTCAGGGCATACGAGAACGACAAGATCCAGATCCGCATTCTGGTCGGCGCGAACGAGGAGGGGCACAACCTCAGCATGAACGGTGTCAAGTGGCTCTTCGAGCCGTCCGACCCCAACTCAGGCTACCGCAACAGCCAGATGATGGGGATCTCAGAGCACTTCGAGTTGGTGTTGCCGCCCACTGCAGAGCCTGGGACGGCGAGCACAGACTATCTCTACAAGGCTGGTACTTCCACCGACGATCTCTGGAATGGCCTCTGGGGAATCATGCGCGTCTACGATGGCAGAGCCGGCCTCCAGCCCGATCTTCTCACGCTTCCGAATAACCCGGGTGGCACTGCGCCGTTTTTCAGGAACGCGTCCCAGTTCAACGGGATCTGCCCCACCACAGCGCCGGCGAGGAACCTCAGCGTTGTCGCCGCGCTCGCCCGTGACATCCTGCCGGGCGGAAAGCTTGTCTATAACTCGCGAACTGTGAACGGCGGGCCTCTCAACGACCCTACCGCGATCCTCTACGTGCGCGAGGGCGACCTCGGCTTTGACGGTAAGCTGAAGAGCGGTGTTCCCATTGAGCCCCTCGTTCTGAGGGCCGCGGCAGGCGACTGCATCCAGGTCACGCTGAAAAACCGCCTGCCTTTCTTTGGAGATCTTCCTGACCTCGATGGCTTCTTCACCCTGCCGATGATCGTTGATAATTTCAACGCCAACCAGGTCAAGCCTTCGCCTTTCGTGGGCTTGACCGCTCAGCTTGTCTCCTACTTCGTCGCGGATGGCGATGACGGAATGAACGTGGGGTTCAACCCTGTCAAGACTGTACCTCCCGGTGGAAGCACAACCTACAAGTGGTACGCGGGGAACATCACCATTCAGTCTGACGGCACGCGCGTGGCCACGCCTGTCGAGTTCGGCGCCACGAACCTCATGCCCGCTGACATGATCAAGCACCCGTCGAAAGGGGCGATCGGCGCGCTGATCATCGAGCCGAAAAGCTCCAACTGGACCGAAGACTCGTCGTCCAGGGCCTCTGCGACCGTCAAGAATTTCTTCGGCACCACTCTGTTCAGGGAGCATGTCGTGATCTGGCAGAACAGCGTCAACCTGAGGTTCGGCAATGGAGCCGTGATCCCGCTGGTGGCCAACGAGGAGGACCCGGAGGACTCGGGCCATCTTGCGATCAACTATCGCACCGAGCCGATGTGGTTCAGGTTCGGCTACGCCCCGGACACGCCGCTGGAGGAAACGCGAAACCTGGACTTCACCAACGCGGTCTCCAACAGCCTGATCGGCGGTGACCCGCAGACGCCGGTGTTCAGCACCAGGGCGGGGACCGCGACGCGCTTCCGGATTCTCCATCCGGGGGGCGTCCAGCGGAACAACGTCTTCAACCTCCACGGCCACATCTGGCAAGAGGAGCCATACACCAACAACTCGACCGTCATCGGGTCCAACCCGCTCTCAGAGTGGAAGGGGGCGTTCATGGGCCACGGACCCTCGAACCACTTCGATGCCGTGCTGGAGAACGGGGCCGGCGGCGAGGGCAGGATCACCGGCGACTACCTCTGGCGCGACCAGGCCTCGTTCCAGTTCGACAAGGGAGCCTGGGGAATCTTCCGCGTGACCCCGTAGTCACAGGCCGTAGGGAGTGCAGCTTGAGAGAGATCAAGCTGCACTCCCCCCCTTGAGGGTGGAGTGCCCGGGCACCCACCGGATGAAACCTGATGAAGCAAGAGATGAACTCCCGCACGGGCCGATCAGAAGACGATTCTCGCCAGCTCTTCGAGACGTCCGATCTGAATTTGGCCAGCTTCCTCCGCTGTCGCGAATTCCCCATCACGAGTATCAAGCGCCAGAACGGCAAAACAGTCTTCGCGTTTGACGGCTCAGCGGAGCTGCGCCGCGCAATTCTTGAGTATGCCAACGATGGCCATGTCCGAGTGCGCTCGTTCTGCGGCACGTTGAGAGATTTGAAGGGCATTACTGGGAGCCAGACCTATTCATGAACCCTATGGAAGGCGATCGGTCCCTGACCCATCTCCTCGTCCAGGGAGAACCAGGAGGCGCGCGATGAACAAGACTGGACGGCGGATTGCTCTGGCTCTCTCTCTCGCCTGTCTGTTCGTGCTTGAAGGCGCGGTCCCGGCCAGCCCGCAAGATGAGCCAGGGAAATCCATCGCCGCCGGGGTTGCGCAGACGACTGTGCGAGAAGGGATCAGTGTCGAGTTCACGATTGAGCCCCCATCCGGTGAAAAGACCGGGGCGCTCCTCGAAGGCACGGATGTCGAGGTGCGTTTCAGAGTGAGCGACGCGGCAACGGGGACACTGCTGAGCGGTCTCCACCCTTCGGCCTGGATGGACCTGCGAAAGAGCAGTGTGGCAGGTGAGCCGGCCGGGTGTCGGGAGAAGATCCAGTCGTTCATCGCAGGGAGTCTCAGAAGCCGCGCCGAGATCGACCTGAACACCTACTACGTTCTCGCGCTGAATGACGAAGCGAACCTTTCGGTCATCGATCCCCTCTTCGGCTTCGGCGGGAGCAAGCTTCTCTCCCTGGTCTTGCTCAAGAGTCCGGGGGAGGACTGGGTGCTCATGCGTGACGGGAAACGGCTCTTTGTCACGATGCCCCAGGTGAATCAGGTCGCTGTTGTGGATACGGCAAGCTGGAAGGTTGTCGCCGACCTTGACGTCGGGTTGAGACCGACCCGCCTCGCGCTCCAGCCCGACGAGAGATACCTCTGGGTCAGCGCCGAGGGAGCGGAGGGAACGCCGGACCAGAGCGGCGCAGTCGTGATCGATGCGCGCTCGCTGACGGTGGTAGCCCGAATTCCCACAGGAGCCGGGCATCATGAGATTGCGTTCAGAGATGACGATCGCTACGCCTACGTCACGAATCGAGACGCCGGAACCCTCTCGGTGATCGACATCGGCCGGCTCGTGAAAGTCAAAGAGATCGTGACAGGGGCCCGCCCGGCGGGCGTGGCGTTCTCGACGACCGGCCAGGCGGTCTACGTGGCCGATGAGACTGACGGCACCGTCGTGATGATCGACGCGAGAAGCCATCAGATTGGAGCGCGGATGGAGGCAAAGCCGGGAGTGCGGGCCATCCGATTCGCCCCTGGCGGCCGCTGGGGATTTGTCGTCAACGGGCGGGAGAATGCCGTTCACATTTTCGACGCGTCCATCAATCGAATCCTTCACACCGCAACAGTCGGCGCAGAACCGGACCAGGTGGCGTTTACCGAGACCCACGCGTACATTCGCGCGACCGGGAGCGAGGCGGTCAGCCTCATCTCGCTGGCCGGGCTCGCCCAGGGGATCGCAACGGTCGCTGAATTTCCCGGCGGGCAAATCGCCGCGGGAAAAGCGCCGAAGGGGGGCCTCGCGGACGCGATCGTTCCCGCTCCCGAAGGGGGCAGTGTGCTGGTCGCAAACCCGGCTGACAAGACCATCTACTATTACAAGGAGGGGATGGCCGCGCCCATGGGAAGCTTCCGGAATTACGGGAGGCTCCCGCGGGCGGTTCTGGTCGTCGATCGAAGCCTCCGCGAATCGTCACCTGGTGTGTACTCCACCACGGCAAAGCTGACGCAGCACGGGACTTACGACGTCCCGTTCCTGCTAGACTCGCCGCGAGTCACCCACTGCTTTGAAGCGACGGCGAAGCCCAACCCCGCGCTCAGCAAGACACCGGCAAAGCCGAGCCTGAGGGTCGAGAGGACGGTCAGCGATCAGGTTTTCCCGGTGGGTGAGGCGGTTCGGCTCCGATTCAAAATGATCGACGCAGGCTCGAACGAGCCCAGGAGCGGACTCACCGACGTGCGACTGCTCGCGGTCTTGCCCGGAACGTGGCAGCAGCGGGAGCGGGTCGAGGCAACGAGCGAGGGCGCCTACGAAGCGACGCTGACACTCCCGCGAGCCGGCACGTACTACGTCTTCTTCGAGGTCCCGTCGCTGCGCGTGAGGCTGAACCAGATCATCCCGCTGGTGCTGCGCGCAGCCGAGAAGAAGATCGAGCCGACTCAAGCGCAGGAGTCAACGAAATGAGCGCGCGTGGATCCGCGATCTCGAGGGGTCTCTTCCTGGCGTGGATGCTGGCATCTGCCGGCCTGGCCGGCGCCCACGACGTCGCGGGTCCTGTTGCTCTGCAAACACGGGAGCCTTCGGCCAGGATCGCGATTCCCGACGTCCAGCTCCTCGACCAGGACGGCAGGAGCATCCGCTTCTACCAGGATCTCATCAAGGGCAAGGTGGTCGCGATTCACACGGTCTACACGAGCTGCACGACCACCTGCCCGCTGCTCGCGGCAACGTTCGCCGCGCTTCAGGCGTCGCTGGGTGACCGCCTGGGCGAGAAGGTGCGGCTGATCTCGATCAGCGTCGATCCTGCAACGGACACGCCCGAGCGCCTGAAGCGCTGGGGCGAAAAGTTCGGGATGAAGCCGGGCTGGACGCTGGTGACCGGCCAGCGCGGGGAGGTCGTGAAACTGCTCCGCGCGCTGGGAGCGTACTCAGCGAAGAAGGAGGAACATCCGCCGCTCGTCCTGGTCGGCAATACGGCCACGGGGCTCTGGACGAGGGCCTACGGGCTCGTTCCGGCTTCGCGCCTGAGTGAGCTGATCGAGAGCGCGATCAATGGAGATCCGGGAGTGGCTGGACGATGAGACTCTGGTCCTGGATCGCTTCTGCGTGGCTCATCGCCCTGCTGCTCCCGGCTGGCTCATCCGCGGCTGAAGAGTCTGAACGGGCGGAGGCGAACGGGAAGTCAGCGGCTCACGCCTATTTCAGCGACGTCGTGCTGGTCGACCAGCACGGAAAGCCGTTGCGCCTCTATACCGATCTCCTCAAAGGCAAGGTGGTGGTGGTCAGCTCCTTCTATGCGAGCTGCACCGGGAGCTGCCCCGTCTTGATGGGAACGCTGGCGAAGATTCAGGAAGCGCTGAGCGACCGCCTTGGCAGTGACCTTCACCTTCTCTCTATCACCGTCGATCCTGCCACCGACACGCCTCCCAAGCTCAAGGAGTACGCCGAGCGGATTCGTGCCAAGCCCGGCTGGTACTTCCTCACGGGAGCCAAAGACAACGTGGACACCGCCTTGCGCAAACTCGGGCAAGCTGTCAAAGCAAAGGAGAGTCATCTGAACATCCTCATCGTCGGGAACGAGCGGACCGGGCTCTGGAAAAGGGCGTTCAGCCTTGCCCGGCCCGAAGAGCTGATCGCCCTGGTCGAAGGGACATTGCAGAACAAATAGGTCCGCAACGTGTTGAACAATTCCACGGGTCGGCTGCTGGGAGTGATCAGCCTCGCGCTGTTGGGCTGGAGCGTCGCGTCGAGCTACGGCGCCTCGCTGACTGAAGAGGAGCAGCGCGGCCAGCGTCTTTATCGGAAAGGCATCGGCTCATCGGGGCAGCCCGTCGACGCATCGGTCGGAGAGCAGCCGGCGAAGATTCCCGCGACTACTGTGCCATGCGGTGGCTGCCACGGACACGACGGGCGCGGAAAGTCTGAGGGCGGTGTCACTGCTCCCAACATCACGTGGGGCTCTCTAACGAAATCGTATGGCCGCATTCGGGCGGACGGTCAGACAGTTCCGCCCTACACCGAGCCGTCGCTCGCGACCGCGATGACGCTGGGCGTGGACCGGGGCGGAACAAAGCTCTCCCCGGCAATGCCCCGGTACCTCCTCTCACGGGAAGATCTCGCAGATCTCGTCGCGTATCTCAAGCGCCTCGGAGCGGACGAGGACCCCGGCATCACCGAAAGCAGCGTCGTGGTCGGAACGATTCTGCCGTCACGGGGAGCGTTGGCGCCAGCCGGTCAAGCGCTGAGGGCCCTGATGACAGCGTATGTTGGCGCGATCAACGCGCGGGGAGGAATCTACTCCCGCAAGATTGTGCTGCGCGTCTCAGATGTCGAAGAGACCGGGGCGGCAGTTTTGGCCAGCGCCAAACGGTTGATTGGGCAGGAGCAGGTCTTTGCCCTTTTGAGCCCCTTCACCGGAGGCGCAGACGACGAGCTGGCGGCGTTGAGCGACCGCGAAGGGGTCCCCATTCTGGGCCCGTTGACCTTGTCCGGCGGTGACGGGCCGCCTGGCCGCTACACCTTCTACCTCTTCCCCCGGCTGAAAGACCAAGCCCGGGCGCTCGTAGATTTCGCCTCAAGGCGCCTCGGGGCCCCGGATCCGCGCATCGCGATCGTCTATCCTGAAAATCAAGCGCTCATCGCCATCGCAGACAGCGCCGAGGACCAATCCAAGAAGCTCGGCCTGAACGCTCTCGCGCGTGTCGGCTACGCTCGGCTCGATGCTGAGCGACTGGCCAAGAGTTTGAGTGGAGCCGCCGTGGAGGCCGTCTTCTTTTTCGGATCGGGCGCGGATGCGCGCGCATTGCTCCAGGCAGCCGCGGAGGTCAACTGGCTGCCAAGCGTCTATGCGCTCGGCGCGCTTGGCGGGAAAGAGATGCTTGGCGCGCCTCAGACTTTCCGAAACAAGCTCTTCCTTGCCCATGCCATCGGTCCCCCTGATCCAGCGCGAGTCGAGGCTCAGGAGTACCGGGCGCTTGTTGAAGAGCTGAAGCTTCCAGGCGGGCACGGCCCAGCTCAACTCGCGGCATACGCGACCATGAAGATCTTCATCGAGGCGCTCACGCGAGCCGGGAGGGAGTTGAGCCGGGAAAAGCTGGTCACCGCCCTGGAGGGGCTTTACAACTTTGAAACTGGCGTCACCCCTCCGGTCTCGTACGGTCCAAACCGGCGCGTCGGCGCGCTGGGAGCGCACGTGACAATGATCGATCCGGACAAGGGCGAGCTGGTGCCCGTCGCGTCCTGGATCACGCCCCGCGAGTAAGCGCCGTGCCGATATGCGTCGCCTCACCGCGTTCTCGGTCGTCGCCAATCCTCACGTACAACCGCGTACGCTCCGGCTGGCTCCTCCCTCGGGCCTTGTGATGCTCGCATCTCAGCACGGCGCAAGCAAAGGTCGACGAAACGTGCAGACTTTTTCAACGACCCGCTGACCCCTCCCTACTTGACGCTCACGGCCTTTGTCGCTGAGCCGCCGAGGCTGCTTCGGACCGTCACGTTCTGGGGATTCACTGACCGGCGAAACTGGCCGCTGTACATCCCGCCACCGTTGTTGGTCAGCGTCCCGATCAACTCGCCTGTTGCCGCGACATACGCTTTCAACGTGGCGCTGGCGCTGCTGCTGGTCGAGCTGACGGTCAGCCGCTGCCTGGAGCGTCGATACTCGGCCTGTTGGATGGCGACACTGTCTGTCGTCGCGAGCGGCACCGGCGGGGCTGTGGTGACGGTGACTGTCGAACTCCCTGAGCTGTCCAGGGCGTAGAGGTAGGAGTACGGATCTGTCTGGCTTCCGCCGAGGATCGTGGTGCCGAAATAGATGGTTTGGCCGTCCAAGGTAAACCTCGGCCGTGAATACATGATCTGATTGCCGCCGGCCTCGGTCCCGAGATTCACTGTCCAGATCGGCTGGCCGCTCAGGCTGTAGCCTCGGACAAAGCCCGGCTGGCCAAAGTCCGGCCTGCCACCGGCAAACAGCAGGTTGTTGGCGGGGCTGACGACAGGGTAGTCCACGATCGTGTCGTCAAAAACCTGCCAGCGGGCCGAGCCGTTCGGATCGACAGCCTGCAGGTAGTCGAGGCTGCGGGCGAGATAGATCGTGCTGTCCGGGCCCACATCAGACGCCGACATCCCGTTAGCTGGATACGGGAAGAAGCTCCACCTGAGCCCGCCGCCACCTGGCTCGAACGCCTGAAGGCCCCAGCCGATTGTGGAGACCAGGCTGGTGAGGTAGATCGTCCCGTCGGGTTCCACGGCCGGCTGGGCCTGACGCTGCATGAACAGATCATTTGCGGTTCCGGTCTGGATCACCCAGCGCGGGGAGCCGTCAAGACGGAACGCCCAGAGATGGGAATCCCCCTGCCGGTCGAACGCGAGGTAGAGCTGGTCCACCGCCCCGCCGGCCCGCGATGGACCGAACACGACCTCAGCTCCGAGGTTCCCGTACTCGAACATCACAGGATTGCCCGGATTGCTCCAGAGCAGTTGGCCATCGGGGGAGAGCGCAAGCGCCCCTAGGCCGTTCAAGTCCATGACTGCGTAAATTCTCCCATCTGGCCCGACTGTCGGTCCTGCCATGACACCCTGAGAATTGGGGTCGTTAAATTGCCATTTCAGGGTCCCATCGGGGTTTAACGCGTAGATCGTGTTGATCGAAGCGACGTAGACACTCCCGTCCGAGCCGATGCTCGGCGGACCGTAGGCGAACGCCGGCGTCTTGAAGATCCACTTCAGGCCCCCATCGGGTTGAAGTGAGTAGACGAGGCCGCTGGAGTCGTGAACAACAATTGTTCCATCCAATCCGACCGCGGGCCTCTGGTAGACATACATCGAGTCGGCCTGGAAGCGCCACTTGATCCGGCCATCAGACTGGCGCAAGGTGACTGTGAGTGGCATCGCATTGCTCGCCCTCCCGCCCGCCAAGACCTGCACGAACACGCTTCCTAGCGCTGTTGTCTCGGGGACGTAGGCGGCGATCGAGCTATCGGACCACCGAGTGATCGGCGCGGTGAGGCCCCCGACAACGACCTGTCCATCGCCCTGAGCCGCTCCAAAGCCCGACCCCTGGATGAGCAGCCGGCCGCTGCGCGACAGCGTGGTGGCGGAGAGCGAAGCGATCACCGGGGATGTTGCTGTTTGGGCCTGAGCGAAGTTCGCCTCTGACGCGAGAAGCACGGCAGGAGCAGTCAGGAATATTACCACTCTCTTCATCTCTTCCTCCCTTACAAACGCAACCACGAGACCAAAGCAGTTGACCCAATAAGGGACCTTGCAGGAATCGCACCAAAGGAAGTTTCGAAATTCCGACCCCTCGCACAAGAGAGCCAATAAATAAATATACGCATCACGCAGCTGCGAGGAAATCCTTCGAGTGCCTCATCTTCTTGAAGCAAACGCGCTAGAGTCTCGAGTTTGCCTTTTTCAGTCTGTTGTCCGGATTGAACAGAGAGAGGCGCTCGGCCAATGCGGGCATCTGCCCACGCGGGCAAATCCCCACGTGGAAATCCCCAAGCCTTTTCTGACCTGCCCCAGCCTCAGTTCGTTACCGGTGCGAGGCAATCCGGTCGGACCGAAAGAATTGGGACCGCTCTTCAAGCGAACTTTCCGGCCCCTTCACGAGTTTACAAAGAACAAGAGGTCAGGAAGAAATCGGATATAATCGGGGACTATGGGCCGAACGCTCGGAAGGGCCAGGGGCTGGGGGAGGTTGGCAGCCGGGGCGCTCTCCGCATTCTTTTCGGCTTATCTCTCCCTCATCTCCCCTCACCTTGTCCATCACCTCTTCGACCAGGATCAGGGACGCCTGGGTTGCGTTCTTCTTGTCCAGAATCAGGAAACGTCAAGCCTCCAGAGCGTTTCGGCTTCTCTGATCCCTCCCGGTCCGATCGGGACAAGTCCACCCGCTCTTGGGGGCGCTCATCCACCCGCTCCCGACGTCACAGACGCTCAACCACGGGCGCCGCCTTCGCGCGCTCTCCCTGTCTAGATTCGAAACTCATCCACTAAGACTTGAACGCGAGAGGTGTCCGCGTTCGGGGGAGAGCTCTAATGATAAAACTTTTCCTCGCAGTGTTTTTTTATCTCTTCGCGGTGGTGGTGACGATCGACGCCGCGTTCGCTCACGGCGTGGTCGGCAAGCGCTTCTTCCCGGCCACGCTTGCCACCGAAGACCCGTTTGTGGCTGACGAGCTGGCGCTGCCAACAGTGCTGCACATCAAACGCCCGGCTGAACACGACTTGCCGCCGCACAAAGAGACCGAAATCTCCGCCGAGCTTCAAAAGCGGATCACGCCGAGCTTCTCGCTTTCAGTCGGTGGCGAGTTTGTTCATCTCGAGCCCGATGGCCTGAATAGCGAGAACGGGTTCGGCAACCTCGAGCTTGGGGCGAAATACGGCCTGTTCAAGAGCGAGCCTCACGAAGCGATCGTGTCGCTGGGCGTCGAGCTTGAGGTCGGAGGAACCGGCAACAAGTCAGTGCACGCCGAGTCGTTCTCCGAGGTGAGCCCGGCGATCTTTTTCGGCAAGGGGCTCGGTGATCTTCCGGAGAGCGCCAAATTTCTGAGGCCCGTCGCCGTCACCGGAACGGTGGGGGCCAAGATTCCCACCAGAAGCAAGACGGTCACTGTTCATGTGCACGAGGACGGCGATATCGAGCGAGAGGTTGAGCGCCACTCGAATTCGCTGAAATGGGGGTTCGCCATCGAGTACAGCATCCCGTATCTGCTCTCCTTCGTGCAGGACATCGGGCTTCCCAGCGTCCTGAGGCGAATCATCCCGCTGGTCGAGCTTGACCTCGAGACCTTTCTTGACCGCGGGCGAGGCGGCCAGACAAATGGTACGGTGAATCCCGGGTTCATCTGGGCCGGGAAATCCATCGAGCTTGGGGTTGAGGCCGTCATTCCGATCAATGATCGGACCGGCCAGAATGTGGGGGTTCGCGGCCTGATTCACTTCTTCCTCGACGATCTGTTTCCCATGTCGATCGGGCGACCTATCTTCGGACGCTGACGCATGCGACGCGCTCTGCTTAATGGGCTTCTCGCGCTTCTCGTTGCGGGCCCAAGTACGGCGGGCGCGCATGCGTTTCTCGATCGGGCTGACCCGCCGGTTGGCGCGGCCGTGAAGACACCCCCGAGTCAGATCCGCATCTGGTTCACTGAGAACTTGGAACCCGCGTTCAGCCGCATTCGAGTCCTCAACCAGGCCGGCCAGCAGATCGACAAGAACGACAGCCAGACAGACC
>DATEAO010000384.1:0-3024 GCA_035288345.1 Candidatus Methylomirabilota bacterium
CGCGGTCATGGCATCCTGGCTCATGACCGCGCGGAGCGCGATCACATACGCGTACGTTCTGAAGTCTCCCATCACGCCCACGGTCTTGACGGGAAGCAGCACGGCGAACGCCTGCCAGAGCTCGCGCTCGAACCCGGCCGCTCGAACCTCGTCCTGGACAATCGCGTCGGCCTCGCGCAAGAGATCAAGGCGCTCGTGCGTGACCTCGCCGAGCACGCGGATCGCCAACCCCGGGCCCGGGAACGGCTGACGCCAGATGATCTCCGGCGGGAGCTCGAGCAGCTCACCGAGCTGACGCACCTCGTCTTTGAAGAGCTCGCGAAGCGGCTCCAGCAGCTTGAACTGCATCTTGGTCGGGAGCCCGCCGACGTTGTGATGGGTCTTGATCGTCGCTGACGGCCCCTTGAACGAGATCGACTCGATCACGTCAGGATACAGCGTGCCCTGCGCCAGCCAGGGGATGTCGCCGAGCTTGCGCGCCTCCTCTTCGAACACGGCGATGAACTCGTTGCCGATCCGCTTTCGCTTCAGCTCGGGATCGGTGACGCCCCGGAGCTGATCCAGAAAGCGCTGGCCCGCGTCCACGGGAATCAGGTTCATCCGGAGCTGATCGCGAAACGTCTGGACCACGGACTCCGCCTCCCCCTTCCGCAACAGCCCGTTATCGATAAACATGCAGGTGAGCTGATCGCCGATGGCGCGATGCACCAACACCGCCACGACCGACGAGTCGACCCCGCCTGACAGCGCGCAGAGCACACGGTCTCGCCCCACCTTCTGGCGGATCGCTTGAATCTCGGACTCGATAAACGAGCCCATGGACCAGCTCGGCTCAGCGCCGCAGGCCTTCAAGAAGTTCTGGAGGATGGTCTTCCCCTGTGGCGTGTGAGCCACTTCAGGATGGAACTGAACCGCATACAAGCGGCGCTCGGGATCGGCCATCGCAGCGACCGGACAGTTTTCAGTGGAGCCGAGCCGGACGAACCCTTTCGGCGGTCGCATGACGGTATCGCCATGGCTCATCCAGACCGTGATCGTGTTCCCTTCTTCCGGGACCAGGCCCTCAAACAGCCCGCTGGTCTCCTCGAGACGGAGTTTGGCTCGTCCGTATTCTCGCCGCTCGGCTGGCACCACGTGCCCTCCAAGACAGTACCCCATGACCTGCATCCCGTAGCAGATTCCCAGGATCGGGATCCCGGCCTCGAACAGCCATTTCGGAGGAAGTGGCGCGCCGTCCTCATAGACCGAAGACGGGCCACCGGAGAGCACGATCCCCTTATAGCCGTCTTTCAGGATCGACTCGATCGGGTGCGTGCAGGGAAAGATCTCAGAATAGACGCGAAGCTCTCTAATCCGACGGGCGATCAGCTGGGTATACTGCGCTCCGAAGTCGAGGACTGCAATCTTATCCATGTGAGGCGGGCAACCACGACCCAGTTGGGTCGCGCTTGGGTGTTTGATCCATGGTTGCAGATGCCAGGGTCAGTCTCCTACTCCAGCAATCTGACGCCTGTGATCGGACTGAGACGAACGGTCAAAAGAATGACAGCGCCCGCTCGACCTATTTCCCCATTCCGACCCGCTGGGCCTTCTGAAAAATCTTCCCTTCGGTCTTGATCGCGGGGGCAATGATCAGCTCGGTCAACTGGAACTCGCGGATGGTCCGGGCCCCCACGGACCCCATGCACGTTCGAATGGCACCCACGAGATTCATGGTGCCATCATCGGTGAAGGCCGGCCCGAAGAGAATCTGCTCAAGCGGGCCCGCCACCCCGACTCGAATTCGAGTCCCGCGAGGAAGATTCTGGTTGGGTGTGGCCATCCCCCAGTGGTAGCCCCGGCCCGGCGCCTCTTCCGCCCGCGCGAACGCTGAGCCGATCATCACCGCGTCAGCCCCTGCGGCCAGCGCTTTGCAGATGTCTCCGCCCGACGTCATCCCCCCATCGGTGATGATGGGAACATACCGGCCGGTCTGCTTGAAATAAAAATCTCGAGCCGCAGCCGCATCGGCGGTCGCGGTCACCTGGGGCACGCCGAGCCCGAGCACCTCACGGGTCGTGCACGCCGCGCCGGGTCCCACGCCGATCAAGAGCGCGTCGATGCCGGTCTCCATCAGCTCCACGCACGCCTCGTACGTCACGCAGTTCCCGACAATCAAGGGGATCGCCAGCTCTTTCTTCAGCTTCTTGAAATCCAGCGGGGTGTACTCGGTGGCGATGTGGCGCGCGGTCGTCACAGTGGACTGAATCACGAAAAGATCCGCGCCGGCTTCTTCAGCGATTTTCGAGAAGCGCTCCGCGCGCTGGGGAATCGAGGAGACAACCGCGTACCCTCCGCCCTTCTTGATCTCGCTGATCCGTCGGTGGATCAACTCTTCCTTGATCGGCTCGCCATAGACAGACTGGATGATTTTCGTTGCTTCATCTTGACTCGATGAGACCAGTCGATCGATGACAACGTCAGGGGTCTCGTAGCGAACTTGAATCCCCTCGAGATTGAGCACGGCGATGCCGCCGAGTCGCGCCATCTCGACCGCGAACGCCGTGTCCACCACGCCATCCATGGCCGCCGCAATGATGGGAATCTCAAAACGGCGACCGCCCAGCTCCCATGAGGTGTTGACCTCATTGGGGTTGACCGTCACCATTCCCGGCACGAGCGCGATGTCATCAAAGCCATAAGCAACCCGGGCTTTCCGGCCTCGACCGACCCACATCCCCATAAAGGTTCTCCCCCTTTTGGCTCACGCGGCCCCTGCATATAGGGGTCCGCTCCGAAGGACTACAACATTTTGAGTGATTATAGGTGACAGGTCCTACCCGTGTCAAGCAACGCGACGCATCAGAGTGAAAAACCGCTCGAAACAGCCTGTCAGGATGTTGAAAAACACCCTGACAGGCTGTTCAGCAACGCCCAGATGCAAGGCGGCGAAGGTTGGGGCAACTGGTCTTAGATGTCGGATGTCAGATCTCGGTTAGTCCGGGTAACAGTTATCGGATCTCGGATTTCAGTTGGTCGAACTTC
>DATEAO010000385.1:0-3806 GCA_035288345.1 Candidatus Methylomirabilota bacterium
GATGGACCAGTACTACCCGGCCGGCCGCGTCTCGCGCGAGAAGTTTTCCGAGATCAACCGCCGCATCAGCGCGGAAGAGTACGGGGAGGCGATCCGCGTCACCCGGGAGGCGGGGCTCCACCGCCTCGACCGCCGCCGCGCAATCCTCAGGCCGCTCGCGCTCTAGCTCAGCTCGGCCGCGACTCCCCCGTATCAATTCTTGGACATTGTCTCCGGCTGCGTCTTCGCCATACTGGTTATGCCGGTTCCTTTTCCGAGGAGGTCGCGATGGAGAAGTCCAACGTGAGAAGCTTCATTGACCGCCGACTGAGCGTGGTAAGTCCGAGTGGGCGGCCAGCGCTGGCCATTTCCTTTCCCGCAGGCGCGCCAAAGCCCAAGCTGCTTGACCGAGTCCGACAGGCTATGCGTGCCCGATATCTCAGTCCCAGAACCGAGGAAGCGTATATTGGATGGATCAAGCGCTTCATCTTTTTCCACGGGAAGCGGCACCCAGCCGAAATGGGCGAAGCTGAGATCGGCCAGTTCTTGTCCAGCTTGGCCTCTGACTCCCATGTGGCCGCCTCAACACAGAACCAGGCGTTGAACGCTCTCCTATTTCTTTACCACCGGGTGCTGGAGAAGCAGGTAGGCCTGATTCAAGGAGTCGTGCGCGCCAAAAGACCGAGAAGGCTGCCCGTTGTGCTTACAAGAGAGGAAGTAGGGAGAGTTCTCAGTTGCGTAGCCGGTACCCCATGGATCATGGCGATGCTCCTCTATGGAGCTGGACTGCGAGTGATGGAGGTTCTCGGCTGAGAGTCAAGGATGTCGACTTTTCCAGGAATCAGATCGTAGTTCGGGGCGGCAAGGGCGACAAGGACCGCTATACGGCTCTTCCCGCGGCCGTGAAAGAGCCCCTGCTCAGACACCTCCACGCTGTCAAACGGCAGCACGAAGAAGACCTCAGGAAAGGGCTGGGGCGTGTTGCCTTGCCCAACGCTCTCGAGCGCAAATATCCGAATGCAAGCAGAGCGTGGGCATGGCAATGGGTCTTTCCAGCGACAAGCCATTATACCGACCGGGTCACGAGAGAGAAGCGTCGGCACCACCTGCATGAATCCGTTCTACAGCGCGCGATAAAGCAGGCGGTCCTCAAGGCCGACATTCCCAAACCCGCAAGCTGCCATAGCCTCCGCCATTCTTTCGCCACGCATTTGCTGGAAGACGGCTATGACATCAGGACGGTTCAGGAGTTGCTCGGGCATCGGGATGTGAGCACCACGATGATTTACACCCATGTGCTCAATCGCGGGGGGAGGGGGGTCCGCAGCCCCGCCGCCGACCCCGCAATGGCCCCAGATCGTCTGCGACCCTAACAGGATTAGGCTGACCGGAGTGCAATATTTGTCGGCCAACCGCTGGGCACCGCGCACGTTGACAAGTTATTGGAAAGACGAGAGAATCGCCGTAACCAATAGAGGTTTTCGTATACGGGATAGGCCGACCAACCTACTCAATAGTTAGGCTGCTTGTGTTCAGGTCATGGAGTTACGACTATGGCGGATGGTCTGGACCTGACCTTGCAATCTGTCGCGAATCTGAGCCTCGCCGTGCTCCTGGGTGGCGTCGCCGGTGGTGTGGTTAGTGCCCTTGTTGTTGGCGCAACGTGGTGGATTGACTCTCGGGCGAGAACGCTGCGCGAGCTCCTTCTTCAAGGTCTGCAAGTACATGCTCTGCGGGAAGCGTGGATCCTTGAGGGCGACGGCTTCTCGAAGGCCGAGCTCGCACTCAACCTCAATCTTCAGATCCAGCCAAAGATGACCGGTTTCTGGCTTCGTCAGGTCGAGGTTCGGGCTGTCCTCGACGAGGCCGCATGGAACTCGCCTAAAGAGCACTGCTATGACTTTGTTGAAGGTCGAAGAGCCTGGATTGTGAGGAACACCGTACAGGCCGATCAGCGATCCTACGGTGCCCACGATGACTCCACGGGCGTCCAAGCGCATCCTGCACTTCTCAGTTCCCAAGCGATGCATGAGCTCTGCGGCTGGGTCGAAAGAGTGGCCAGCGTGAACCGCCTCTTGTTTCTTTCGAGACACGCGCGGCACGCTCTTTGGCCACTGCTAGTTTGCGTGTCGGGCGAGGACCGACTCGCAGTGTTCGGGGGGCGGCTAACCGGCAGAGCGAGGAAGTTCCTCCGATGGTACTCCCGTAAGTATGCGCAGCCTAACCAGCCGCTGCAGCCGTCGAGCGGAGCACGCCAGGGCGCGTGAGTCGAGGCTATAAAGGGCGCCGCTCGCGGCTGAGCGGCATGGCGTTAGATGGCCAAAGAGATGCCCTATACGGTGGAGACCCGACATGATGAAGCCTAGCCTCGGGACCTGCGCTTCTCTCTCCCTCCTTACCTGTCTGGTCTTGGCGGGCGTCGCTCATACAGCCGAACTTCGCGTTCCGAACGCTAGCCTCGAGGTCACGGTCAGGCAGAAACAGGACGGGGAGCTCGGCAAGGGCCTCCATCTCTTTTACTTGTTCTGCTGGGATGGCGCATGTTCGCTTACGGCCCTCTCCCTGAACCAATGCGGGGCAGCAGGGAGTGGCAAGCCTGCGTTCTTCCCGAAGGTTCAGCGAACCTCGACAGCCGAGGGCAGTCTGACGGTCAGGAGTGTCGGCAATGTCCTCGAAGCTCGACAGAGGATGACTGACATTGGTGGTGAGAGCACGACGGTTCTTCGATTCACCTACGGTGTGAGCGGTTCACCGGCGATGGCCAATAGAGTCATCGGGTTCAGCGGAGGCTACATCAAGGACTCCACAATCTTGAAGCGTGTGACTACCGTGGAGTACGTCCCCCTGATCGGGGCGTTCAGCGAGGTCGTTCTCGATTGCGCGGCCCTACTGCCGGGTGTCGACATCGAGAGATGAACACTCAGCGGAGCAGGATCCGGTGAACGGTCGGGGAGATAGGTAACAAAAGAGTCCGGGGACATGGGTTACACAGTTCGGCGCCTCAGTCTGCCATACGCGTCTTCAATTCGCATGTGGCGCTCGAGCAGACGGCCGAGCTTCAGCGGCCCGAAGTACACATTCCAGATTCCATCGTCGATCTCCTCAAGGCCGACGTACCGGGAGGCACTATGCGGGCCTGGGCACACGCGACCTGGAACTCGTGTCCCGCGCATCAAGAGGTAGCGACTTCGTGAAGGCTATCGGGCCGAGGGTCGATGGGGAGTCGTCTCCGCCCTGCCCGATCCGAGTGCATTGCCACGCCGCCGATCACGGTCGCCGTGCGAAGCTACCCGGGATACGCAAGATGAAGATGTACCTCGGGGTCGATCGCGGGTGGCTTAGTCGACGCATAACGAACCGCTTCAGCGGGCCGGCTTCGCCGGCCGCTGAGCGGCGACGCTGGACATCCGCCAAATCGCCCATGCTCCTGTCATGCCATACGAACGTATGGCTAAGCCGGCCGATTTGTGCTAGGCTGTGTCAGTGGCAAAGGCCCGCTTCGAATGGGACTCGAGAAGGGATCGGGAGAACCAGAAGAAGCATGGGATTTCGTTCGCGAAGGCGCAGTTCGCCTTCGCTGATCCGAGCCGCGTGATCGCGGAGGATCTGTCCCATGGCTCGGGCGAAAAGCGGTACTACTGCTTCGGTGGGGTCGAAGGTGGGGTCTTGACGGTGCGGTTCACATACCGCGGCGAGGTAATCCGAATCTTCGGGGCGGGTTACTGGCGGAAGGGCAAGCGGATCTATGAGCAAAAACGTTAGGTACACGGACAAACCACTGGGAAGGCTGAAGGTCGTTGCTGACTTCCTTCCTCCCCCGGAGGACT
>DATEAO010000386.1:0-3910 GCA_035288345.1 Candidatus Methylomirabilota bacterium
AGCCTCTTTTCCTTCGCGGGCCGAAACCGCGCCGTCCTCATCAGCTATCCCGACCGAGGAGAAATCGAGAACGTTCTCAAGTCGGTCACGCACTCATGACCACCCAGGGCCGCGAGTATCGCATCTGTATTCGATGTGTGATGGACACATCCGATCCCGAGATCACGTTCGACACGATTGGAGTCTGCCATCACTGTCATCGCTACGATGAAAAAGTCAGAACAATCCTTCCCGCAGGGGGGGATGGGCGTCGAGCTCTGTCGTCCCTAGCCGAGCGGATCCGCAAAGAGGGGCACCGCCGGAAGTACGACTGCGTTATCGGCGTGAGTGGCGGTGTAGACAGCACCTACGTGGCCTGGCTTGCGCGGAGCCTGGATCTGCGACCACTCGCGGTGCATCTCGATAACGGCTGGGACTCCGAGCTCGCCGCCACGAACATCGGCCGGGCCTTGCGAACGCTGGACATCGACCTTCACACTCACGTCATCAACTGGCTAGAGTTCCGCGACCTCCAGCTCGCCTTCCTGAAGGCTTCGACTCCGGACGCTGAGATCCCCACGGATCATGCAATCGTCGCGCTGATGTACTCGACAGCGGTCCGGATTGGCGTGCGATACGTGCTCACCGGCTACAACGTTCGTACCGAGAGCCACATGACGGATAGCTGGTCTCAGGGCTACTACGACTGGCGTTACATTCACAGCGTGCACCGCTTGTTCGGAAGCGTGCCGCTTCACACCTTTCCGCACATGAATCTCTGGGCCTACTGGCGGTATCTCCGGACGGTCTCGTCGGTCGACGTGCTAAACTACCTCGACTACTTGAAGACCAATGCCATCAAGACCCTTGAGACCGAGTTGGGCTGGAAGTATTACGGGGGCAAGCACTTCGAGTCCATCTACACGCGCTTCTACCAGGGCTACATTCTTCCGCGAAAATGGGGATTCGACAAGAGGCGCTGTCACTTCTCGAGCTTAATCTGCTCGGGGGAGATGACGCGGGAACAAGCGCTGGAGGAAGTCAAGAAAGAACCGTACCCACTCCCGCAACAGTTAGAGGACCGCACCTACGTCACCAAAAAACTGGGCATCTCTGACGCCGAATTCGAGGCCATCATGCAGTTACCCAAGAAGACGTACTGGGACTACCCCTCCTATGGCAAGCTCTATCGCAATCCCGTTTTCCAGTCCGCGAGGCGCCTCCGCCGTTTCCTCACAGGTTGAGTCAGCACCAACCTCCTTCATGGGCACCCTCACTCACGCTCCCGCCGGGCCAGAACGACGGTATAGAGTCCAAACCGAGTGGACCCAAGCAGGCGATCGAGCGGATCGCGGCCTAAACGATCTCGGGCGAGGCTGGACCTCAGGCGTCGGAACTTGGAAGAGCGCTCCCAGAGATGTTCGAGGAACGTGGCCGAGCCGCAGCGAAGCACTCTAAGACCTGCCTCCGCGATGACCTTGAGTGTCTCACCTACCGTTAGAAGATCGTCCTCGGGTTGATGCCAGCTCTCGGGTTCACTAAGGTCCTCAGAGGAGTGGTTGGGCGTCTTTGGTAGCCTTTCTTCAACCTCCTTATTGGGCGTGGTCAGGACCAAGAAACCACCAGGAACGAGACAGGCGGCCAGATTCCGAACGAACGTGAGCCGGTTGTCGCGCCCAACGTGTTCCAGAACTTCAGAGGAGACGACCAATCCAAATCGACCGACGAGGGGCGCGATGTCGTCGCGAACGAAATCGAGAGTGAAGAATCTAGCCCCTGCAACTCGCTGGCAAGCAGCCTTCACTCCAGCGTCGGACCAATCCGTCGCCGTCACCTCGCCGAATGGCAAGAGGCGCTCTGCTAGCTTCCCGAGGCCACACCCGGCGTCCAGGATGGCCTTGTTAGGACGTTCAAGGTGTCGGACGAGTGCAATAATGGCTGCAAACCGGTCCCTTTCGTGACGATTCAGGCCGCGATCGTAATGCGACCACATCCGATTGTAGAAGGCGCGAATGTCATCTTTGTCCAGATCTGCAGTCAATGACTATCCCTCCACGTTACAGGCCGCCAGACGATTAGTGAAACGAACCCTTTGACATTTTACGTGGTCACCTGCGAAGCTGGCAAGCAGCGACGATACCATTGGAGTCGCAGAATGGCATTGCGAATGGCGGGCGGCCTCGCGGTTCTGCTCTGGTACTCAGTATCTGGGCAGTATGTTGGCCGCGCACCTAGACGCTTGCTCATCGAGTGATGCGTTGAAGTGCTAGTACGCGATGCTTATATGTCTTTTAGTCAGAAGCGGAGACGACCATGGGGTCGCGATCGTGGTGCGTTCCCGGTGTTAGGCGACACCGTCACGTCAAGTCCAAGACGCGATGAAGCGGGACGCCTGAAATAGGTCGATAGCGTTTAGAGGAGGCGAATCTTGATTCCGCTAGTGGATCTCAAAGCCCAGCATCAGGCATTGATGGCTGAGCTAACGGCGGTCCTGAAGGATGTACTGGTGGGCGCGGAGTTCATCCGGGGAGACGCGTGCCGGCGTTTTGAGGATGAATTCGCCTCATTCTGTGGAGTGCGCGCAGCCTGCGGAGTGGCAAGCGGCACGGACGCGCTCTACCTGGCGTTGGAGGCGCTCGGCATTGGAGCCGGTGATGAGGTCATCACGACCCCCTTTAGCTTCGTGGCAACCGCGGAAGCCATCTCGCGTAACGGCGCTGACGTGGTCTTCGCCGACGTCGAGGAAGACACACTGAATCTTGACCCCGCTCAGGTCGAACGGTCTATCACACCGAGGACGAAGGCGATTCTCCCGGTTCACCTGTATGGCCATCCTGCCGAAATGGATGAGCTCTTGGACCTTGGCCATCGCCACGGGCTTATAGTCCTCGAGGATGCGGCTCAAGCCCATGGCGCTGAGTACAGAGGAGTGCGGGCCGGTGCACTCGGAAGGGCAGGCTGCTTCAGCTTCTATCCAACGAAGAACCTGGGCGCTTGCGGTGATGCCGGCATGTTGGTCTCAAACGACGCGGAGCTCATCGAACGGGTGCGGCAGATTGCCAACCACGGAGATATCGGCAAGTACGAGCACGCCGTAGAAGGCGTGAGTAGTCGCCTGGACAATCTCCAAGCAGCTATCCTACGCGTGAAGCTCAAACATCTGGAGAAGTGGAACGAGAGACGACGGGGGATCGCCCATCGGTATCGCCAAGCACTGAAAGGTCTTTCCGGCTTAAAGCTACCCGAGGAAATGCCGGGGTGTCGCGCCATCTACCACCAGTTTACGGTCCGCTCATCGCATCGCGATGGGCTGCGGGCCCACCTCGAAAGCAAGGGCATCGGAACTGCAATCCATTACCCCCGCCCGATTCACTTGCAGAAAGCATACTCCCACCTCGGCCTCGTGGAGGGCAGCCTGCCGATCGCGGAGAACGCAGCGCGCGAGGTTCTTTCCTTGCCAATGCATCCCGAACTGACCGATGAAACCGTGGACGACATAGTCCTCGCGGTGCGACGGTACTTCGAAGATCTATGCGTCTGAGAACCCTTACCTTCCTCAACTCTCCCAGAATCAAGCCACCCGTTCACTGGTCTGAGTCTCTTGGCTAACCGGCTTTGTGGGGGGAGTAACCCCCAACCTGGAAAAAGCGTTGTGGCCAGAACCCTACAAACCTGTCACCTATCTACACGGATTTGCTCCGGTGCAGTCCCGTTCTCGCTAATGGAACGTCAATTGCAAGTTAAGCATGACCCTTAGTCTGAACCGCAAGCGGAAATCAGTTGCTCGGACCAATCCTTTGACTAGCGGGAAGCCACTTAGCCAATGAACGCTATCGTTGCTTTAGCGGTCGGACTAGTACTCAACACCGCAGTCATTCTTCTGCTGCAGCGTCGCTACGGACCCCAACTGTGCAAACTTGTCGTAAGAACC
>DATEAO010000387.1:0-8351 GCA_035288345.1 Candidatus Methylomirabilota bacterium
TGGTCGGCGAAAGTCTTCAGGAGCTCCACTTGCCGGTCGCTGAACGGGCGCACCTCGGCGCGCCGGACGGCGATCACCCCGATGGCCTCGCCCGCGCGGAGCAGGGGGACGACCAGTGTCGTGCGGTGACCGAAGCGCCGCGCGATAGCGCTGCCCTCGGGGTACTCCTCGATTTCCGCCTGGGCATCGGCGACGTGAATTGTCCGCCGGTCGAGTACGGCACGCCCGGCGGGCGTCCCCCGATCCAGGGGAGGGCCCTGGCCGACGGGGTAACCGGCGATCGGGCCCTCCTGCGCCACCAGGCGCAGCACATCCGTGTCGACCCGGAAGATCGCGGCGTCGAAGGCGTCGCACAGGCGGGCCGCGCTCGCTGCCACCGCCGCGAACACCGGCTGGATGTCGGTCGGCGAGCTGCTGATCACGCGCAAGATCTCAGCGGTCGCGGTCTGCCGCTCCAGCGCTTCGCTCAGCTCGAGCTTCTGCGCGTCGATCGTCCTGTTGTCCTGGACGATTCGGCGCGCCTGGCGGTTCGTCACCAGCCCGAACACGCTCGTGTAGAGGAGCAGGCCGCCAATGCAGAGGGCAATCGTCAGTGGGCTCACATCGGCTTCGTACCGGAACCCCACCAACGCCCCTGTGACCGCGGCGCCCGCGACCATTGCGAGGATCGCCGTGAGCCAGAACCGGATCCCGGCGATGGCCAGGAAGGCCACGCTTACCGCCGTCGCCAAGTTGACGCTTGGCCACAGGCTGAAATGCACCAGGCCGATCCAGCAGCCGTTGGCGAAAGCATCGCCGAGCAAGTTGGTCAGCTCCGCGTTCTTCGTGTTGCGCCCGTGCTTGGCGTTGAAGAATGCGAGGTGGGGCCAGAGGACCGAGAAGGCGACCATCGCGCTCCAGACCGATGCGCCCGCCCCCCGCTCGTAGAAGATGGAGGCAAGGATGACGGCGGCGATCAGGTGGCCGACGACACGGATCCGGTAGTCGATGTAGACGAGAGGATGGATCTTCCGGGGCGTCTCAGTCATGCTGCCCCCCTCGCCATGGCAGGGTGAAAGTAAAGGTGGAGCCTTTGCCCAGCTCGCTCTTCACCCAGATCTTCCCGCCGTGCAGCTCTACGAATTTCTTGGCGAGCGTGAGCCCGAGCCCGGTCCCCTCGCGCTTCTGGGCGTAGCTGGAGCCTACCTGACGAAACTCTTCGAAGATCGCCTCCTGATCCTCGGGAGCAATGCCAATCCCGCTGTCGCTCACTGAGATCTCAACGAAGCTATCCGCCGGCACGGCCTTCACTTCGATCCGGCCCCCTTCAGGCGTGAACTTGACGGCGTTGGAGAGCAGGTTCAGGAGCACCTGTTTGATCTTTCGCTCGTCGCCCACGAAATCGCCAAGCCGCGGATCGACGTTCAGCTCAAGCGCGATGCTGTGGCGGGCCGCGCGCTCCCTGATCAGGGTGAGGGCATTGTCGAGCGCCGATGGGAGGTCGAAATGGTTCATCTCAAGCTCCATCCGACCCGCCTCGACCTTGGAGAGGTCTAGGATATCGTTGATCAGGGAGAGCAGATGGCGGCCCGAGGTGTGAATGTCTTGAAGGTACTCGGCCTGCTTTTCGTTCAGCTCACCAAACATCCGCTCACTGAGGACTTCGGAGAAACCGATGATGGCATTGAGCGGCGTGCGCAGCTCGTGGGACATGTTGGCGAGAAACTCCGACTTGTGTTGGCTCGCCACCTCGAGCTGGCGGTTCTTCTCCTGAACCTCTTGGAAGAGGCGGACGTTCTCGATGGCGATCACCGCCTGGTCGGCGAACGTCTTAAGAAGGGCGATCTGCTTGTCGGACAGCGGGCCCGGCGAGACGCGGACCACGCTGATCGCGCCGATCGCCGTGCCTTCGCGCACCATCGGCGCAATCGTGATCGCCCCATAGCCGGAAGCGAGGAAATTCCGGATGCCCGGCGCGAAACGATCCGTCACCTGAGCCGCATCCGGTACGTCGATCATCCGGCCGTCAAGGATTGCGGCTGAATGCATGTACTCCCGGGTGAGCGGGACCGGGAATCTCCCGAGCCACCGACGGCAGCGCTCCGCGTCCTTGTCGGCAATGGCCACGGCCCGGGCCTGGTCACCTTCCCGCAGCACGATAGTCACCGCCGCGTCCGCGAACAGCCGGGTGCCGCTTTGCACGATCGCGTCGAACACCGGCTGCACGTCCGTCGGCGTGTTGCTCATGACGCGCAGAATTTCGGCGGTGGCCGTCTGCTGCTCCAGTGCCTCAGTCAGGTCGCGCGTTCTCTCCTCGACCTTGCGCTCCAATCCGGCGTACGACTCCTGGAGCTGGGCGGCCATGCTGTTGAACTGGTCGGCAAGGGCCTCCAGCTCATCTCCGGTTTGGACCTGGATCCGCTGATCGAGCGCTCCGGTGCCGAGCCGAGCCGCTCCGGCCTGCAGCGCCCGAATCGGCGTCACCATCCTTCTGGCGAGCACCAGGCTGACGAGGAGCGAGAGTGCGATGCCGGCAAGTAAGAGCACCGCGGTCCTGAAAATGGAAGCGTAGAGCGGCTGAAAGGCCTCGCCCAGCGGCTGCTCGACGAAGACCGACCACGCGAGCGGCGCGACAGCAGCGTACGCCGTGAGCACCTGTCGCCCGTCCCGGTCTCTGGCGATCGTTCCCGGCGCGCGCCCTTGAACGGGTGTTGAGGTCCCAGCCAGAGCGTCCTTGACCTGAGCGAGCGCTGAGAGATCGGTCTTCTTCAGCACCAGGCTGATGTCTGGGTGGGCGATCAGTTGGCCCTTTCGGTCCACCACGTATGCGTGCCCGGCCTTCCCGATCTTGATCTGCGAGACCACGTCCCAGATAAACTTGAGATTCACCTCCGCCACGGTCACGCCCGCATCGGCTCCACTCGCGGCCATGCCAATCGTCATGTACGGCTCGGACTCCTTGCGGAAGTAGACCGGACCGAAATAGCTCTTCCCGGCCTTCGCTTCGAGAAACTTCGGCTCCTGGGAAAAGTCCGTCTGGCCAGCGACCACGTCCATGGCAAGCCGTGAGACCCTCAACTGCTCTTTGCCCGATGAATCAAGCTGGCTGATCTCCGTGACCGCAGGCACCTGCCGCAGCAGTCTCAGATAGTCAACGCGGCGCTGATCCGTGGCCGCGGCGGGGCTCCCCCATTGGGGCTGCGTGGTCCAGCCGATCTGGCGCTCCAACTCCTTCACGAACTGCTCGATCTTGGACGCCGCGCCGAGCGCTTTTTCTCGCTGCAGACTGACAAGGGCTTCCTTGTTTTCCTGATAAGAGAAGGAGATCTCGATGAGCGCGCTGGCAAGCAGGGCCGCGCTGACCAGGGTCACAAAGAAGACGACATACTTCCGGAACAGTCTGCCCCGAGGCGTCGAGAGGGTGGCCATGGTGCCCCTATTCTACCGATTTTCAATTTTAGATTTTGGATTTTGGATTCTACCGATTTGGAAGTCTCCCCAATCCACAATCCCAAATCTAAAATCCAAAATTCTAGCGTGGGGGGCAGACTCTAAATGCGGCGTAGTCACCGACCGCGCGCCTCTTCGTGTCGTCGGCATCGGTCAGGAGCGCGATGCCGAGCGCGCGTTTTGGCGCTTCACCGAAGAGCCGCTGATAATCCCGGACCACATTGACGGCTTCTTCGCGCCACCCGTCCTCTTTGGGTGGGCCAGACTTGAGCACGAGCATGCGTGTCAGGCCCATGCTCGCCTGAGCAGTTCCGCCGGCAGGCGCCACCAGGCTCCACAGATACTTGACCGTCTTGACGGAGGCCCACGTATGCGGGAACACGGCATAGACACCGAGCGCGCTGTCATTGCGAGCGCTCTCCCGCTCATCCGAGCCTGACGGAAAGACCCGAGGCCGCCATCTCCAGGTGAGCACTGGGTGGGTGGCGAGGTCCCATTGGAACTCCTTACCCATCTGGAGCCCGCTGTCTTCTGCCGTCGCGCGCACGAAGCGCGCGCCATTCTCTTCCATCACCCGGTAGATCGTTCGCGCCTGCTCCTCCTTCGGCTTCCAATCTGACGGAAACTCGCCGACCAGGTTCTTGGAAAAGTCAGTCACCAGTCGGCACTCCTCGGCAAAGAGAGGCTGAGCCGCAAGGACGCTCAGAGCGAGCGTCGCAATAGCGATTGTTCGTCTTGGGTTTTGTATGTTGCAGCCCGCCACTCCTTGCGCTTCACTCTTCACGCTTCACGCTTCACTTCTCGCGCTTACTGGATGGTTTCGTCCGCGTGGAAGAGAATCGATTGCGGGATTGTGAGGCCCAGGGCCTTCGCGGTCTTCAGGTTCACGAGCAGCTCGAACTTGATCGGCTGTTCCACAGGCAGTTCAGCCGGCCTAGCCCCCTTGAGGATCTTGTCCACAAAGCCCGCAGCGCGTCGGAATTGGTCGGGCAGGTTCGGTCCGTAGACGATGAGGCCACCCGACTCGGCAAACTCCCTGAAGCCGTAGATTGCCGGCAGCCTGCCTTTTGCAGCGAGCCCCACGATTCGCGCTCGCTGACTAAAGGAAATCGGGTCGTCCAGCACCATGAGAGCGCTGGCGCGCTCACGGGTCGCGGCTTCGAACGCGCTCTCGAAATCGTCAGGAGTTCGATACTCCACGGGTTGAAGCTGGAGCCTTAATATTTGGGCTGCGGCCTCGGCCACTTCCAATGCCTGCCCATGTGCCGGATTGGTCGGAGTCCAAAAGACCGCGACTCGAGAGGCCTTGGGAACAGCCTCCTTGAGAAGCTGAAGCCGCTTCCCACTCAATTCAGGGGAGATGGTCGCCAACCCCGTGAGGTTCCCCCCTGGCCGCGCGAGGCTGGCCACGAGCCCGCTCTCAACGGGACTACCTCCTGCCGCAAAGACGATGGGAATGGTTTTGGTTGCGCTCTTGGCCGCCAGGGCCACGGGAGGAGGCCCCACGACAATCACATCCACTTTCAGACGGACCAGCTCAGCCGCCAGGCCAGGGAGCCGGTCGCTTCTTCCCTCTGCCCATCGGTACTCGATGGTGATGTTCCGGCCCTCTTTGTAGCCGTACTCGAGAAGTCCCAGTTGGAATGCTTGGATGAGGTGGGCGGTCGCGGACGGCGAACTGACGCCCAGATACCCGATCCGATACGTCTTTCCCGCCTGCTGCGCGCCGGCCATGATCGGCGCCAAAAGTATCGCTAGCGTAAGCGCTCGCACAACAGCAGCAATTTTCGATTTTCGATTTTCGATTTTCGATTGACAAGTGAGCAAAGGGCTCTGTGCGGGTATTCGATAATCTAAAATCCAAAATCGAAAATCCAAAATGATCTCCCTACCGCCAGGCCCAGGTGGGCTGCTCGAAATGATTGACGCGAGTGGATCGGCCGTGCACGACGACCTCGCGCATCTGATAGAGGATCGCGGCAGTCGGCGCATAGATCGCGGTTGAGAACAACGGGAGGTGAATGACCGGTCGGTTGCTCTCGGCAATCCGGGTCAGGGTGGGCACGCCGGGGTGCTCGAGCTCGGTCAACGGCACACGGTACACTTCTGCGACCTCGTTCGGGTTTGGCCTCAGCTCGGTTTTGGGCCCGCCCCAGACAACCACCGGCGTGATGATGAAGCCGGAGCGGGTCCCATAATCATCGAGCAGCCCCAGCACGGACTCCCCCCCTCGCACAAGGCCGACCTCTTCCTCAAGCTCGCGAAGGGCCGCGGCCTCCGGGCTCTCGTCCGCGTCGATCCGTCCGCCAGGCAGCGCCCACTGTTGAGAGTGGGTTCGCAGCCTGGCCGACCTGAGCGTGAGGAGAAAACACGCCTGTCCGTCATCGTCAGAGAGCAACACGACCGCCACTGCCGCTGGCCTGCGCCCATCAGGCGCGATCGTTCTGCGCCCGAACGAGGCCAGGTTCGCCCGCGCCCTTGCGAGGAGCGCATCATCAAAGACGTCAGCAGCCGCCATCACCGGATTTTTGATTTTCGATTATCGAAAATCCCAAATCTAAAATCGGCAATCCAAAATGACCTCAAACGCGATCTCGAGATTGAGCTTGACGTTTCAGCCCTTCAGGACCCCTGCTCCCGGTTCTTACGGCGGCTCTGAAGAATGTAACGCGCTGTCTCCTCATAGATCGTTCTTCGGGGCCCTATTGCAACAATTTCTGCCCCGGCTCCATCAGGACGATAAATGATCCGGTACCGGCCTATCCGCAGACTCCAAAACCTTTTCAGCTCTCTTTCGAGGGGTTTGCCACAGGCTGGGTCGGCGAGGATGTCGTTGAGGGCGGCCCGCACTTTACGCTTCAGATGGGGGTGCATATGCCGGATAAGATCCCGGATTGTGCTCGGGGTCTTGAGGGTACGAGCCGGCATGTGTCAAAGAGCTAGTCGGCAAACAGTTCGTCGATTGTATACCGTTTCTTCGTGCGCGCCAACCTCCGAACGCCGTCGCGAATTTCTTTGAGAAATTGAGGATTTTGCAGAATCTCGACGGTCTCCAGCCAACCGTCGTATTCGTCTTTACTCACGATGATCGCAATGGGCTTGCCATTCCTAGTGATGGTAATCGGCTCGTCCCTGCGCTCGACGACGTCGACGAGCTCGCTGAGCTTCGTCTTTACTTCCGAGAGAGGCAGCACCTTCATAAGCCACACCTCGAGTTTTGGTCTGAATTACGACCAATTCTACGTCCGGGGCCCTCGCGGTGTCAAGCGCGCCGGGTCGATCACCCTCAGCGTTACTTCGCTTCTGAGATGGCCTGGATGCTGGACGGGTTCTCCAACGATGAAAGGTCGCCGGGGGGTTGGCCGAGGTAGGTGGCGCGGATCACGCGCCGCATGATCTTCGCGCTTCGCGTCTTGGGGACCTCGCGCGCGAACAGCACGCGCTCCGGCTTGAGCGCCTTTCCCATCTGATCGGCGACGCGCTGGTAGAGCTCGGTTCGTAAACTTTCTGACGGCTCCTGATCAGGCTTGAGCACCGCGAAGCAGATGATCGCCTCGCCTTTTATTTCGTGCGGAACGCCGATCACCGCCGCCTCAGCCACAGCAGGATGACCAACGAGCACGGACTCCACCTCTGCGGGGCCCAACCGCTTTCCCGCTACCTTCAGCGTGTCATCGGATCTGCCCTGGAGGAACCAGAAGCCGTCCTCGTCGATGTACGTCCAGTCACCGTGCACCCAGACGTCGGGCCAGCGCGACCAGTACGTCTCTTCATAGCGCTTCGGATCGCGCCAGAACCCCCGCGTCATCCCGGGCCACGGTTTAGTGATCACCAGCTCGCCAACCTTCCCACGCACCGGCTTGCCGCTGTCATCTAGGACCTCTACAGCCATTCCTGGGATCGGCCCGTTGAACGAGCATGGCTTGATCGGTGAGATCGGAAATGAGCTGATGATGCCGCCTGAGATCTCAGTGCCGCCGGAGTAGTTGATGATGGGAACGCGCCCTTTCCCGACGTGCTCGAAGAGCCAGCGGTATGGCTCTGGGTTCCACGGCTCGCCGGTTGAGGCGAGGATGCGGAGGGATGAGAGATCGTGTCGCTCCACCCATTCAGCGCCGTGAGGCATCAGCGCTCTGACCGCGGTCGGTGAAATGCCCATGATCGTGATTCGATGGCGTTCCACCAGCGCCCAAAGCCGATCCGGCTGCGGTGAGTCGGGCGTTCCTTCAAAGAGGACGGCGGTGGCGCCGAGCGAAAGGGCCGCGGTGATGAGCATGGGCCCCATGAGCCAGCCAAGGTCGGTGAGCCAGAAGAGCCGATCACTCTCCCCCACATCGAAGAGGTAGCCGAAATCGTGCGCCGTCTTGATCAGAAAGCCGCCGTGAGTGAGGACCGCGCCTTTGGGCCGGCCTGTCGTCCCGGAGGTATAGATGATCAACGCCGGATGATCAGCTTCAACGGGCAGCGGCGCGCACTCGCTCGACTGGCCGGCGACGGCCTCGTGCCACCAGCGGTCGCGACCGCTGCTCCACGGAATCTCGTCCCCGACACGTCGCAGGACCAGGACGTGGCGCACCGTGGGGCACGCCGCCACCGCTTCGTCAGCGGTCTGCTTCATCCGCACCAGTTGCCCTCTGCGATGAAAGCCGTCAGCGGTGATCAGAAGCTTGGCCCCGCAATCCTGAAGCCGGGACGCGACAGCCTGGGCGCCGAACCCGGAGAAGCACGGCGTGTAGATCGCGCCGATCCGCGTCACCGCCAGCGTGGCGATGACCGTTTCGGCGCACATCGGGAGGAAGATGCCGACAGTGTCGTTGGCGCGAATGTCGAGGCTCAGCAGAGCGTTGGCCAGGCGATTGACCTCGCCTTCGAGCTCGCCGTACGTGACAGACCTTGTCTCACCACCGTCACCCTCCCAGATG
>DATEAO010000388.1:0-12479 GCA_035288345.1 Candidatus Methylomirabilota bacterium
CAGCCAGGAGCGAGAAAGCAGTTCCAGTACTCGAAGCGCTAGCGAGCGCCGAGGGGGGGGGGAGGCCGATCCACTTCGGAATCCGCCCTTGACAGGCGTCCCAGGGGGCGAAATTTCGCATTCCCAATTCCCCACGCCGCATTTTTCTAGGAGGCAATGGCATTGACGATCCGCGTGGCCGTGGCCGGAGCCAGTGGGTACATGGGGGCCGAGCTGCTGAGACTGCTGCTCACTCACCCCCATGTTCACCTGACGCGGGTCACCTCGGAGCGGCTTGCCGGGCAACCGGTCTCGTCAGTTTTCCCAAGCTTGAGACGGTGCACGGCCCTCAGCTTCACCGCGCTGGACCCTGAAGAGATTTCGCGCGACGCTGACCTGGTCCTGCTGGCATTGCCTCACACGGAATCCCAACAGCACGTCCCCGTCTTCAGGCGGCGAGGGCTGCGAGTGATCGACCTCTCCGCGGACTATCGGATCAAAGACCCGGCCACCTTCGCGCGATGGTACAAGACGCCTCATGGGGATCCCGACAGCCTTGCCGAAGCCGTGTATGGCCTTCCCGAGCTGCACCGGAAGGCGATCACGAGCGCCCCGCTGGTGGCGAATCCAGGTTGCTATCCCGTGGGCGCGATTCTCGCAATGGCGCCGCTGTTCAAAGCTGGAATCGCTCGAGCAGAAGGTGTTGTGGTGGATGGGAAGTCGGGCGTGACCGGGGCCGGCGCCCAGGGGCGCCAGGTCGATCCCATGTACCTTTACACCGAAGCGAACGAAAACGTTCGAGCGTACGGCGTGGCGACCCACCGCCACACTCCCGAGATCGAACAGGAGCTCTCGGCGGTCAGTGGCCAAGCGGTCATCGTCAGTTTCACGCCTCACCTCATTCCAATCAACCGGGGGCTCTTCACCACCGCATCGGTTCCGCTCGTCCGGCCGACGGACACAGCGTCGGCTCGCGCGCTATACGGGGAGTTTTACGCCGGGGAACCGTTCGTGCGCGTCCTGTCAGAAGACCAGCTGCCGACCACGCGCGCAGTGCTCGGCTCCAACTACTGTGATGTCAGCGTGGTGGTGGACCAGCGGGTCGGGCGAGCGATCTGCCTCACCGCGATCGATAACCTCGGCAAGGGCGGCTCTCAGCAGGCGATCCAAAACATGAACCTCATGCTGGGCTGGGACGAGCGCACTGGTCTTGACTCGCCTCCGGTGTACCCGTAGAGATGTGATGGCTCTTCACGCTTCACGCTTCACTCTTCACACTTCACGTCCAAACAATGAGTGACTGGGAGTGGCTCCGGGGAGGGATCACGGCCGTGCCGGGCGTGATGGCAGCCGGAATCCACAGCGGGATCAAAGCCAGCGGGAAGAAAGACCTCGCGCTGATCCATTCAACTCGCACTGCGACCGCTGCAGGGTGCTTCACCACCAATCAGGTGAAGGGCGCGCCGGTTCAGGTCTCCATGGAGCACCTGAAAGCGGGAGTGGGACAAGCCATCGTGGCTTCGAGCGGAAACGCAAACACCTGCACCGGCGAGCAGGGATTGAAGGATGCGCGTGAGATGACCAAGATCGTAAGCGAACTCTTGCGCATCCCGCCGCGGCATGTCTTCGTCGCCTCCACCGGAGTGATTGGGCAGCCGCTTCCGATCGAGAAGATCCGCGGCTCGCTTCCGAAGCTGGTGAAGGCGCTCTCCCCTCAGGGCGGGAAAAACGCGGCCGAAGCCATCATGACCACTGACACTGTTCCAAAGGAAGCCGCGCTCCGGGTGGAAGTCGCGGGCCGCCCTGTGACGATCGGCGGGCTCGCCAAAGGATCGGGAATGGTCCATCCGAACATGGCGACGATGTTCTGCTTTCTTGCCACGGATCTGGCGGTCGCGCGTCCCCAGCTTCAGACCACGCTGCGCCGCGCCGCGGACCAGACCGTGAACCGGATCACGATCGACGGCGATCGCTCGACGAGCGACACGCTCCTGATCCTGGCGAACGGGCTTGCGGAGAACAAGAGCCTTGATCGTCCCGGCGCCGATCTCCGAGTGTTTGCCCGGGCGCTTCACGCGATCATGGAGCGGTTTGCGAAGTTGCTGGTGGCGGACGCCGAAGGGGCGACCAAGGTGGTCGAGATTGTCGTCAAAGGGGCGGCCAACCGCCGCGATGCGCTCTCCGCGGCGCGGGGCGTCGCCAGCTCCCTGCTGGTGAAGACCGCGTTGAACGGCCAGGACCCAAACTGGGGGCGGCTCATGGCCGCGCTCGGAGCGAGTGGGGCGGCCATTCAGCCAGATAGAGTCGGTGTGTGGTTCGCTGACGAGCCGGTCGCCGTCGGCGGGCAGTTGACGGCGGAGGTCCGATGGGGGAAAGTCCGTGAGGTCATGTTACGGAAGGAGTTCACCATCCTGATTGACTTGGGGCTGGGCAACGCGCAGGATCACTACTGGACTTCCGACCTTTCTGAAGAGTATGTTCGAATTAACACGAAGTACACCACGTAGATCTCAGATCACAGATGTCGGATGTCAGATGGCAGACCCGAGATCTGAAATCCGTGATCTGACATCTGTATTTATAACGACTCCTGTCCGAGCGCCGGCTTCGCCGGCGCGACACTTGGGGGAGGTTCGGAAGGGGGGCGTGCCCCCCTCCGAGAGAACGCACGCTCCGGTCATTCGGTCTCAGGCACACTGAGCACGGGGCGGAGGACAAACCGAAAGGGGAATGAGATGGCGACAGTCACGATGAAGGAGCTCCTCGAGGCCGGTGTGCATTTTGGGCATCAGACAAAGCGCTGGAACCCCAAGATGCAGAAGTACATCTTCGGGGAGCGCAACGGCATCTACATTATTGATCTCCAGAAGACCTTGAAAAAGTTTCGCGAAGCCGTGGCGTTTGTTCGCGACATGGCGGCGAATGGGGGCACCGTCCTGTTTGTCGGCACCAAGAAGCAGGCCCAAGAAACCATCCGCGAAGAGGCGACGCGCTGCTCGATGTTCCACGTGAGCGAGCGGTGGCTGGGCGGCACCCTCACGAATTTCACCACGATTCGGAAGTCCATCTCGCGGCTGAAGCGGCTGGAAGAGATGCGAGATACGGGGGAGTATGAACGGCTGCCCAAGAAAGAGGTCTTGGGGCTCGAGCGAGAGCGCCTGAAGCTCGAGAAGGCGCTCTCGGGAATCAAGGAGATGGAGCGCCTTCCCGCGGTCGTGTACATCGTGGACACGCGGAAAGAGCATATCGCGGTCGCGGAAGCCAGACGTCTCGCGATCCCGATCGTGGCGATCGTGGACACGAACTGCGACCCCACGGAGATCGATCACCCGATTCCGGGCAATGACGACGCGATCCGCGCCGTGCGTCTGATCACGGCGCGGATCGCGGACGCGGTGACTGAAGGGCGTGGGAATCTCGCCAAGGTGGAAACGGAGGCAGAGGAAGAGGAAGAATCCGCCGTGCCACCGCTGGACGCCATCGCGCCGGCGAGTGGTGAGCCGGAAGAACGAGAACTTGACGAAGTGAGTTCTTAACCGGATGCGAATGATGATCATGGCTGCGGTTGAGGCTGTGGGCCTTTTTTCGGATCGGGGCGACCCGGGGGAGCGCTAATGGCGGTTGGGAGCGGGCTGGTCAAAGAGCTCCGGGAGCAGACCGGGGCAGGGGTGATGGATTGTAAAGCGGCGCTGGAAGCCTCGTCGGGGGATTTGGCCAAGGCGATCGAGTTTCTGAGAAAAAAGGGGTTGGCCGACGTTCAGAAGAAGGCGCACCGGGAGGCTCGAGAGGGACTGGTGGGATCGTATATCCATGCGGGTGGGAAGATCGGGGTCCTGGTGGAGGTCAACTGCGAAACAGACTTCGTGGCCCGCACCGACGGGTTCAACGTCCTCGTCAAGGATCTGTGCATGCAGGTGGCGGCGGCAAATCCCATCTACGTGTCGCGGGAAGATGTCCTGGCGGATGTCGTTGAGCGCGAGCGGGAGATCTATCGCCAGCAGATGGCAAGCCAGAAGAAGCCGCCTCAAGTGGTGGAGAAGATCGTCGAGGGGAAGCTCGAGAAGTTCTTCTCGGAATCGTGCCTCCTGGATCAGCCCTTCATCAAGGACGCCTCAGGAAAGACCAAAGTCCAGGATCTGGTGGTTCAGGCCAGCGCCCAGATGGGCGAGCGGGTGGTGGTGCGCCGGTTTGCTCGTTTCGTGGTCGGCGAGGACGCATGACCGCGACGGCACGGTACTAATACAGATGGCCGTCTATAACCGGATTCTCCTCAAGCTCTCCGGCGAGGCGCTGGCCGGAGAGCTGGGGTACGGGCTTGATCCCGCCACTCTCGTCCAGATCGCCGAGGAGATCCGCGATGTCACCGAGCTCAAGGTGGGGATCGCCCTTGTGATCGGGGGCGGGAATATCTTCCGTGGCATTGCGGCAAGCGCGGGCGGGATGGATCGCGCCACCGCGGATTACATGGGGATGTTGGCCACGGTCATTAATGCGCTTGCGCTTCAGGACGCCCTGGAGAAGGCCGGGCTGATGACGCGCGTGCAGTCGGCCATCGAGATGCGCGAGCTCTGCGAG
Source organism: Candidatus Methylomirabilota bacterium (assembly GCA_035288345.1). GTDB lineage: Bacteria > Methylomirabilota > Methylomirabilia > Rokubacteriales > DATEAO01 > DATEAO01. The sequence goes on from DATEAO010000388.1 coordinate 4,555, forward strand.
CCCTACATCCGCCGGCGCGCGATCCGACACCTGGAAAAGGGGCGCGTGGTCATCTTCGCGGCGGGAACAGGGAACCCGTTTTTCACCACAGACACGGCGGCGGCGCTGCGCGCGGTGGAGATCGGCGCCGAGGTGATCCTCAAAGCCACGAAGGTGGACGGGATCTACTCGGCCGACCCCGCGCTCGATCCGAAGGCCGAACTCCTGCCCCGGCCCAGCTATATCGAAGTGCTCAACCGCGGCCTCAAGCTGATGGACGCGGCCGCAATCTCGCTCTGCATGGATAACAAGATCCCGATTGTCGTGTTCAACTTGATGCAGCGTGGGAACATCAAGCGCATCGTCATGGGGGAGTCGGTCGGCTCGCGCGTGACGGCTTGACGGCGCCCTCAGGGGGGAACGAGTCATGCAGACCCTCAAGGAAGTTGAGAGCCGGATGCAAGGAGCGATCGATGTCCTCGCGCGCGAGTTCGCCGGCGTGAGGACCGGACGGGCCACGCAGGCGCTGCTCGAAGGAGTCCGGGTGGATTACTACGGCACCATGACCCCGGTGCCCCAGGTCGCGACGGTCTCGGTTCCCGATCCCAAGACCCTCATTGTGCAACCCTGGGACATGAGCCTGCTGCCTGCGATCGAGAAAGCGATCATGAAGTCCGATCTCGGGCTGACGCCCGCCAACGACGGCAAGATCATTCGCCTGACTCTCCCGCCACTGACCGAGGAGCGCCGGAAGCAGTTGGCCAAGGCCGTCCGCCAGCTCGCCGAGAGCGGGCGCGTGGCGATTCGAAATGTCCGTCACGAGGCGATCAACAAGCTCCGCACAATGGAGAAGGAGAAAAAAATCTCAGAGGATGACGCCAAGCGGCAGCAGAATGAGATCCAGAAAATGACGGACCGATTCATCCAGCGGGTGGATGAGCTCCTCAAGAAGAAGGAGCAAGAGATCCTCGAGTTCTAAACGTGAAGTGTGGAGGCGTGAAGTGTGAAGCGCAGGGGCACCACCGCCGGATGGAGGGACTTTTCATCTTCGATGATTCTTCACTGCTCACTTTTCACTCTTCACACTTCACACTTCACGCTTCACGCGTGGCATGACGGCGCGACCTGACATCCTTCCCTCCTCCCAAGATCTCGGGCGCCTTGAGGAAAGCGCGCTCCGTGATCTCGTGCGCCGCCAGCCGTTGCCGCGCCATGTGGCCATCATTATGGATGGCAATGGGCGATGGGCCACGCGGCGCGGTTTCCCGCGCATCGCGGGGCATCACGAAGGCGTGAAGGCGGCGCGGCGCATTGTCCGCGCCTCGGGTGAGCTGCCGATTGAATACCTCACGCTCTACGCCTTTTCGTCGGAGAACTGGGCCCGGCCGTCTGACGAAGTCTCCATGTTGATGGGGCTCTTGCAGGAGTCGTTCGAACGCGAGCTGCCCGAATTGATGAAGCACAACGTGCGGCTCCTCGTGATCGGCAGGCCGAACGGCGTCCCTCAGAGCATCCGGGACGGGATCGATCGCGTGATCGTTGCCACCCGTGGGAACAGTGGCCTGACCCTGGTCATTGCCTTTAACTACGGTGGGCGGGGTGAGCTCACCGATGCGTTCCGGACTTTGGCTCGAAAGGTCAAAGAGGGCGCGCTCGCCCCTGATGAGATCGACGAGACCATCATCCAGCAATCGCTGTATACTGCGGGCCTTCCGGACCCGGATCTTCTGATCCGGACAAGTGGCGAGCTCAGGGTCTCAAATTTCCTGCTCTGGCAGATCGCCTATGCTGAGCTCTGGGTGACTTCAACGTTGTGGCCTGATTTTTCCCCCAGAGAGCTCTATCTCGCGGTGGCGGACTACCAGCGTCGGGAACGCCGATTCGGCGGAGTGTAAAGCTCGGAGGGGGTTAACACCCCCTTCCGAACCTCCCCCAAGGGGTTGCGCCGGCGAAGCCGGCGCTCGAACAAGAAGCGGAAAGGATTGGACAGGGGCGCGGGCGTGACGCCAGTCCGGGCGCCCGCGCCGCAAGAATGGTCAACGCGAGAAGCGAGACGGTGAGCGCCGTTGCGAAGCCGCTGAGGGGCGTGATTGGCCGGCGTGTGCTGAGCGGGGCGGTCTTTCTCGTTCTCTTTGTGCCGATGGTGAAATACGCTCCCGTGTGGGTGTTTGATCTGTTCGTCGTGTTGCTCGTGGCGGTTGGCCAGTGGGAGCTCTACCGAATGTTTCGGCGTCAGGGGGTTTCCGTGTACAGTGGGGTCGGCATGATCGCGGGCGTGTTGGTGACCACGAGTTTCCTTGATCCGCAGGTGGTGTCGCCGATCCTCTTCGTGACGTCGGTGGGGGTCTGCGCCTGGGCCGTGGCTCGAAGCATGCGGGAAGGACCGGCCTGGGGACCGGTTGCCGTGACCCTGTTCGGCCTTGTGTATGTTGCCTGGTTTCTTGGCCACGCCATCAGCCTGAGAGCGTTGCCCGCCGGGGTGGACTGGGTCTTCTTGCTCGTGTGGATCACCTGGGTCGGGGAATCCGTGGCCTACTTCGTTGGTTCAACGATTGGGCGAACTCGCCTCTCTCCCCTCGTGAGTCCCGCCAAGACGGTCGAGGGCGCGGTGGCCCAACTGATCGCTTCGCCGGTCGCGGCGCTCGTGGCTCACTACTGGTTTTTCCAATCGCTCCCCATGCTGCACGCCGTGATGATCGGACTCTTGCTGGGGACGATCGGACAAGTGGGGGATCTGATGGAGTCCGTCTTGAAGCGGAGCACCCGGACAAAGGATACCGGCGGGCTGATCCCAGGGCATGGCGGGCTCCTCGACCGGCTTGACAGCCTGCTCTTCAACACACCGACGCTCTTCTACTATGCTCGCCTCTGGTCGCCATGAGCGTGCGTGAAACGCTGCAAACACAAAGCTCCGAATGCACGCGGGCGCGGGCGGGCGATACTTCGTCCGAGCGCGGGCTAAGCCCGCGCAAGCGCAGGGGGAGGTTCGGAAGGGGGATGTGCCCCCTCCGAGTAAAAGCCCGGGCGCCCGCGCCGCAATCACCGCCCGCGCCTCAATGAAGCGGGTTACGATTCTCGGGGCCACGGGCTCGGTGGGACGGCGGACGCTCGAGCTGATCGCCGAGTTCCCGGAAGAGTTCCAGGTGGAGGGATTGGCTGCCCGCGGCTCCAATCTTGAGCTGCTCCAGGACTTGGTGATCAAGCACCGCCCGAAAGTGGTCGCCCTCTTAGAGGAAGAGGCGTTGGAGCGGTTGGCCCGATCACTCCCACGTCCACACCCTGAGCTGCTGGCGGGTCCCGAAGGCTTCTCTCGGGTTGCGTCGGAGACCGAGGCGGACGTGGTGGTCTCGGCGCTCGTCGGCGCAGCCGGCCTGCTCCCAACCATGGCGGCCATTCGAGCTCGGAAGGCAATCGCTCTGGCAAACAAAGAAGTGTTGGTGATGGCCGGGAGCCTGATGACCAGGGCCGCCCAATCACAAGGGGTGCCCCTCCTCCCTGTGGACTCTGAGCACAACGCGATTTTTCAGTGCCTCCAGGGGCACCGTCGCGGTGAGGTCCGGAGGATCTTCCTCACAGCCTCAGGAGGGCCGTTTTTTCGTAAGCGCAAAGAGGAGCTGGAACACGTCACGGTCTCCGAAGCGCTCAAGCACCCCACCTGGCGGATGGGAGCCAAGATCACTATCGACTCCGCGACGCTGATGAACAAAGGGCTCGAAATTATCGAGGCGCGCTGGCTCTTCGGCTTCTCGCTCGATCAGATCCAGGTGGTCATTCATCCTCAGAGTATGATCCATTCAATGGTGGAATACATCGACGGCTCGACCATCGCACAGCTGGCGGTTGCGGACATGGGGATTCCGATCCTCTACGCCCTGACCTATCCGAATCGCCTTCCCTGTCCGGCTCCGGCGCTCGATCTCACCCGGGTGGGGCCGCTCACGTTTCATGAGCCCGACTTGGATGCGTTTCCGTGCCTCGGACTGGCCCGGCAGGCGCTGACTCAAGGCGGGTCGGCCCCCGTGGTGCTGAACGCGGCAAATGAAATCGCGGTCGCCGCGTTTCTGAACGGGCAGATCGGGTTTTCGAGGATCGCTGCGCTCATCGCCGACGCCCTTTCCCATCACCCAACGCGCGAATTGGGAAGCGTCGAAGAGTGTGTCATGATTGATGGAGAAACCCGCCGCTGGGCCACTCAAAGGATCAGCTCGGGTTACTAGGACCTGACCCTTGACACCGACGGCGTCAAGGGCGCTGCAATGAGGAGGTAGGGTGTGATCTCGACGGTCGTCTCGTTTATTGTTGTTCTCGGCGTGCTGATCTTCATCCACGAGCTTGGCCACTTCATTGTCGCGAAGTGGTCAGGGGTGGGTGTTGAGCGCTTTTCATTGGGGTTCGGCCCTGTGCTCTTCGCCATCCGACGTGGTGAGACCGAGTATTGCATCTCGGCGATCCCGCTGGGCGGCTACGTGAAAATGATGGGCGAGGAGAGCCCGATGGAAGGCGGGGGGGCGGCGGTCATCGATCCGGCGAAGGCGTTCGCTGTAAAGCCGGTCTGGCAGCGGTTTCTGATCGTGTTTGCGGGCCCCGGGATGAACTTCGTGCTGGCTGCGCTGCTCGTCATGGGCCTCTTCATGGTCCTTGGGCGTCCCGGCGTCCCTTCCGTGGTCGGGCGCGTTGAGCGAGATTCTCCAGCCGCCCAGGCCGGGCTTCGACCAGGCGATCGGATCGTGGCGGTTGATGGCCGGCCAATCGTCCAATGGGAAGAGCTGATTGAGCCCCTTCAAGAGGCCGGAGGCGGAACGATCCAGGTGACCGTGCGACGTCAGGACGAGGAGCGCAAGGTCGCGCTCACTCCGGCCAAGCACATGCTGCGCGATCTCTTCGGCGATGAGAAAAACGTATGGGAGATCGGCGCGCGGCCGCGAGACCCCGCTCGCGTTGGCGAGGTGGTGCCGGGGCGTCCGGCTGCCAAGGCCGGACTCAAGGCCGGTGACGTCGTGGTGGCGCTGGATGGCAGACCGATTCTTGATTTCGAGGAGCTGGCCGAGATCATTTATCAGCGGCCCGGCCAGCCGACGCTGCTCACCGTGGATCGCAACGGTCAGCGCATGGATATCACGGTCGTGCCTGAGCTGGGGAAGCTCCCCTATCCGATCGGCGATCAGAAGGAGGTGGGCCAGATCGGGATCGGACGCGCGGTTCCGAGCGCGGTCTATGTGCGATCCAATCCGGTGGCCGCGGTGGGACAGGCCGTGGTCTGGACCGGGCAGGTCACGAGCCTCACAGTGTGGAGCCTGTGGAAGCTGATCAAGCGAGACATCTCAGCCTCCAACATCGGGGGCCCCATTCAGATCGCGGTGGCGGCAGGACAGCAGGCGCGCCTCGGACTTGAACACCTGATCCGGTTTACCGCCGTGATCAGCGTGAACCTGGCTGTGCTGAACCTGCTTCCCATCCCGATGCTGGACGGCGGGCACCTCCTCTTCTTCGTCATCGAGGCGATCATCGGAAGACCGCTCTCCCTGCGGAAGCGCGAGATCGCCCAGCAGGTCGGGTTTTTCTTCTTGATGCTCCTGATGGTCTTCGCGGTGTATAACGACCTGTCGCGGATCGATCTGTTCAGGTTTTTCAAATAGGAGCGAGCGGATGAGGGAGCGTCGGAAGGCGCGGCAGATCCAGCTCGGGAAGATCAACGTGGGCGGGGATGCGCCGATCACGGTGCAATCCATGACCAAGACCGACACGCGCGATGTGGAGGCCACCGTCGATCAAATCTGGGCGTTGGAGGCCGCGGGGTGCGACATCGTCCGCTGCGCGGTCCCGGTGAAGGAGGCGGGCGAGAAGCTCGCGCTCATCAAGAAGCAGATCCGGATTCCGCTGGTTGCTGATATTCACTTTAACTACAAGCTGGCGTTGCTGGCCTTGGAGCAGGGAGTTGACGGCCTTCGCCTGAACCCCGGGAACATCGGCGGCAAGCCGTATGTGATGGAAGTGGTGAGGCTTGCTCAGGAGCGGAGGATCCCCATCCGGATCGGCGTCAATGCCGGCTCCCTGGAAAAAGACCTGCTGGCGAAGTATGGAGGTCCGACAGCGCGGGGGATGGTAGAGTCGGCGCTCCGCCACATCCGGATCCTCGAGGAGTGCGGATACGCGGAGATGAAGATCTCGCTCAAGGCCTCGGACCCGGTGATGATGATCGAGGCGTACCGGACGCTGGCTGATCAGGTGGATTATCCGTTCCACCTCGGTGTGACCGAAGCCGGGACGCCTTCAGCGGGGACCATCAAATCATCGGTCGGGATCGGGACACTCCTGGCGGAAGGGATCGGCGACACGATTCGAGTCTCGCTCTCGGCCGATCCGGTCGAAGAGGTTCGGGTCGGGATCGAGATCCTGAAAGCGCTCGGCCTCAAGTCCCATGGGATCACGTTCGTCTCCTGCCCCGGGTGTGGTCGGATGGATGTGGATCTCGTTGGTCTCGCCAGATCTGTGGAGGAGCGGCTGCAGTCGATCCGGAAGAGCGTGCACATCGCGGTGATGGGGTGTGAGGTCAATGGGCCGGGCGAGGCTCGCGGCGCGGATGTCGGCGTGGCGGGCGGGAAGGGGATCGGGCTTATCTTCAGGAAGGGGGAGGTCGTGAGAAAGGTCCCCGAGTCCGAGATCGTTGACGCGTTGTGGGAAGAAGTCCAGAACTTCCTCACCGAGCAGGAGCGCCTGGCGGCAGACGCCGCGGATTGATTGAGCGCGGGAAACGACGAACAGAGACTGCCCGACGGATGAAGCTGCGTTAAGGGACTGAGGAGGTGGGAGCGCGGGCGTGCCCTTGACACCGACGGCGTCAAGGGCCGGGTGCCCGCGCTGCAATGGTGGGACAGTATCAAATTCATGTGTTTGTCTGCACGAGCGGCGAGACTTGCCCCACGCAAGGGGACACGGAGAAGTACGTCAAGATCCTGCGAGCCGGTGTGGGCGAGGCGAATCGCAAAACAGAGATTCGAATCAACAAGTCCGGATGCTTCTCCCAATGCGGCAATGGCCCGATGATCGTGGTCTATCCGGAGAACGTCTGGTACCACCGCGTGCAGGAGTCCGATCTTCCGGAGATCTTGGAGTCCCACATCCTGGGCGGAAAACCCGTGGAGCGCCTCCTCTATAACCCGGGTTCCCCTGGCCCCAACCAAATCGATAAGAAGTGAAGCGTGAAGCGTGAGAAGTGAAGAGTTGTTAAGTCCGGAGTCTCTTTCTACGCTTCACACTTCACGCTTCACGCTTCACGTGTCCTGATGAGGTGGTCACAATCCTTTGTCCCCACGCTGAGAGACGATCCGGCTGACGCTGAGGCTGTCAGCCACAAGCTGATGGTCCGCGCCGGGATGGTCCGTCAGCTCGCCGCCGGGATTTACGTCTATCTCCCCGTCGGTCAGCGAGTGCTTGATAAGGTCACCGACATCATTCGCCAGGAGATGAACGCAATTGGCGGTCAGGAGATCGCCATGCCGGTCTTGCACCCGGCTGAGATCTGGCAGCAGTCGGGACGATGGGGCGCGATCGGAGACGAGATGTTTCGTCTGAAAGACAGGAACCAGCGCGACCTCTGCCTTGGGATGACGCACGAAGAGGTCGTGGCGTGGCTCGCCTCGAAGGAGATCCGCTCATACCGTGACCTCCCCCAGATCTGGTATCAGATCCAGACCAAGGAGCGCGATGAGGCGCGGCCCCGCTCGGGCGTGCTCAGGACCCGAGAGTTCTTGATGAAGGATTCGTACACTCTCGATCGCGACGAGGCGGGCCTCAACAACGCGTACGAGCGCCATCTGACCGCGTATCGAAAGATCTTTGAGCGCTGCGGACTTCGTTATCATGTCGTCGAGTCCGACCCCGGGATGATGGGAGGGGCCGGGGCTCACGAGTTCATGGCCCCGAGCCCGGCGGGTGAAGATGAGATT
>DATEAO010000389.1:0-2741 GCA_035288345.1 Candidatus Methylomirabilota bacterium
CGAGGGAGGAGCCAGCCCGAGGGCTACGTGGTGTCTCCCGTCCGAGCGCCGGCTTCGCCGGCGCAAGCTTCCGGGGGGAGGTTCGGAAGGGGGGCGGGCCCCCCTCCGAGGACTTGTACGTTGAGGGCTGCCGACGACCGAGAACGAAGTATGGCGAAGCAAATTGACCCAGTACTCTGCGCGAAGGAGGGTTTACAACGTGATGCCTGGTACGCTAAGCTGAGGCCCGCAATACGGGTGTGTGAGTGCCTCTCTGAGCACGGAAGAGATTCCCGATCTTCTAACGAGCCGAACCAGCCGCTGGCAAAGAAAGGAGGCGCCCGTGATCGCCAAGGATGTCGCGCTCGATCTCTACCGCCGAATGGTCCGGATCCGAATCTTTGAGGAGAAGACCGCGGAGGTCTGGCACCAAGGCCTGATCTCCGGCGAGGTCCACCTCTACGTAGGGCAAGAGGCCGTCTCCGCCGGCGTGTGCGCTCATCTGCGAGCCGAGGATCCGGTCGAGGCAGACCATAGAGGACATGGCCCGCTCCTGGCTAAAGGCGTGGATATGAAGCGGATGATGGCGGAGCTGCTCGGGCGCAAGACCGGGCTCTGCCAGGGGAAGGGGGGTCACATGCACCTCTTTGACCGCTCGCTCCGCTTCGGCTCCGGTGGGATCATCGGTGGGGCCCTGCCGCTGGCGCTGGGATCAGCCCTCGCCAATAAGATGAGGAGGCAGAACCTGGTGTCGGTGGTCTTCTTCGGCGACGGCGCCGCAAACCAGGGGGCGTTTCACGAATCCTTGAACCTGGCTGCGGTCTGGAAGCTCCCCGTCCTCTTCGTCTGCCACGACAACCGCTGGGCTGTCTCGGTCCCCAAGTCCTACTCAACAGCCGTACCCTGGAACGCCCAACGAAGCGCTGCTTACGGCATGCCCGGCGAGGTTGTGGACGGCATGGACGCGGTCGCGGTCTACAACGCTGCCAAGCCGCTGATTGAGCGGGCCCGGCGGGGCGAGGGGCCGAGCCTCCTCGAGGCCACCTGCTATCGCTTCCGTGGGCACTTCGAAACGGACAACATGGCCTACCTCCCACCCGGGGAGCTTGAGGAGTGGAAGGCCAAAGATCCGATTCCAAAACTTGCCCGGCAGATCGTAGAGCAGGGGTGGGGAAGCAATCAGGATCTCGAGCGTATCAAAGCAGAGATCCAATCTGAGGTGGCCAAGGCCGCCGAGTTCGCCGAATCGAGTCCCTGGCCCGAGCCCGAGCTCGCGTCCAAGCATGTGTTCGTTTAACGGGGGAAGACGCCCATGACAAGGGAACTCACGTTTGCTGAAGCGATCCACGAGGCGATCGAGCAGGAGATGGCTCAAGACTCCAACATCTTTATCGTCGGGGAGGACGTTCAGCTCCTCCGCCACCCGCTTTTTGAGAAGTTCGGCGAGGAGCGGGTCATTAACACTCCCATCTCAGAAACCGCCTTCGTCGGCGCGGCCACCGGGGCGGCCTACTCGGGGATGCGCCCCATCGTTGACCTGGCGCTGGTCGATTTCTTCGCGGTCACAGCGGACCAGATTATCAACCAGATGACAAAGATCACCTACCTCTCGGCAGGCCAGCTCACTGTCCCACTGGTGATCCGCGCCGCGTGCGGGGGAGGTTACGGCGACGGAGGCCAGCACTCTCAGGCCCTCTGGGGCTTTCTCGCGCACATCCCCGGTCTCAAGGTTGCGATTCCCTCGACGCCATATGATGCCAAGGGGCTCATGATCAGCGCGATCAGGGATAACAACCCTGTCGTCTTTCTCGAGCATAAGATCCTTGCCGACTACTGGCTCTTTCTCCTTGGTGGCGCTGCCCGCTTCAAGGATGCCCAGGCCGAGTTCAACATCCCTGCCGCCGGGGCCAAGGGCCCTGTCCCCGCAGAGCCGTACACTGTGCCGTTCGGGAAGGCAGAGGTCCGCCGCCAGGGGAAGGACCTGACAGTGGTCTCGGTGGGCGTCATGGTCCACAGGGCCCTCGCGGTGGCCGAGCGCTTGGCCGCCGAAGGGAAGAGCGTTGAGGTGATCGATCTGAGAACTCTGGTTCCCCTGGACAGACGCGCCGTGATCGACTCAGTGAAGAAGACCCGGAAGCTCCTGGTGGTCGATGAAGATTACAGAAGCTACGGGCTCAGCGGCGAGATCGCGGCCACTGTGGCTGAGGAGGCAGCGGGATCTCTCGAGGACTTCAAGAGAGTGACGGCCCTCGACACGCCCATCCCCTTCAGCCGTGTCCTGGAAAAGGTCATGTTGCCGTCGGAAGGTTCTATCGAAGCTGCCGCGCGACGCATGCTGAAGTGAGCGAGAGTAGCCCCTCGCTGTGCTGCCGTCGCTGCTCAGGAATTTTCTTACGGAGAGGACAATGGCCAAGCTTCCACGGGCGTTTCAGGCTTTTCGACAGCGGTATTCAAAGGTATTCGAGGCATACGAGGCGTTGGGTGGAGTGGCCCACGAAGCGGGACCGCTTGATGCGAAGACGCGAGAGCTGGTGAAGCTTGGAATGGCAATCGGTGGACGGCTTGAGGGAGCCGTTCGATCCCACGCTCACCGCGCGATCGAGGCCGGGGCCACGCCAAAGGAGATCGAGCACGTCATCCTATTAGCGGTGACGACTTCTGGGTTCCCTACAGCGGTGGCTGCGTTCACCTGGATGGAAGAGATTCTCGGCCGCAAAGCTCGCGGGAGACGCTGAACGCGGCTTCATGTGGCGGGCCATGAC
>DATEAO010000390.1:0-7064 GCA_035288345.1 Candidatus Methylomirabilota bacterium
GTTCGGTCTCCGGAACGCTCCAGATCGGCGCTTGGATATACGGCGGGAGCAACGTCGACTTCTTCGGCGGGACGATCGACGAGGTGCGCATCTACAACCGCGCCCTCTCCCAGGCTGAGATCCAGACCGACATGAACACGCCGGTTGCAGATAACACGCCGCCCGAGACAGAGATCACCAGCGGACCCACCGGCGAGATCAGCGAGACCAGCGCTACGTTCACGTGGAGCGGCAGTGATAACCGGACGCCGCCGGAGAGCCTTATCTTCGCCTATCGGCTCGACGGCTGGGCCTGGAGCGTGTTCACCTCGGCCACGAGCGCGACATTCACGAACCTTGCCGCGGGCCCCCACACCTTCGAGGTCAAGGCGCGCGACCTCGCCGGCAACGAGGACCCCACACCCACCCAGCGCACATTCACGGTCACGCTCAGCCAAGTCCGCGTCACGATCACCGAGCCGTCTGATGGTGCCACCGTCCCCGCAGGCCTCCTCCTCGTGCGTGGCACAGTGGAAAGCGGCGGCACGGAGGTTGGCGTCACTGTGAACGGCATTCCCGCTGCCGTTCAAGGCACAGCCTTTGCCGCACTCGTCGCCGTGGACTCAGCCACGACAACCCTAACCGCCCTTGCAACAACAGCCACCGGCGCCACCGCCACCCACAGCGCGACCATTGCCGTCAGCGCGGTGGCAGAAACCGCCCTCAGCCTCCACGCCAGCCCTTCGAGTGGCGTTGCTCCACTCACTGTGCAGTTTTCATTGTTGAATGGAACCGCTGTGACGGCCATTGAGCTTGACGCCGACGGCAATGGTAGTGTTGACTTCACGGGCACAAGCCTCGACGACCAGCCCTTCACCTTCACCCAGCCCGGCCTCTATGTGGCGATCGCCCGAATAACCGACACGCAAGGGAGTCAATTCACCGCGCGTGCTATCGTGCAAGTCTTCGACCGCAACGCTCTCGATGCGCTGCTTCAGGTAAAATGGACGGCGATGAAAGACGCACTTCGTGTTGGTGACATTCCTCGAGCATTAACCACAATAGCCGTTGGTTCTCGCCCTCAATACGACGAAGCCTTTCAAATAATCGCAGCGATGCTGTCACAGATCGATTCGATCTTGCCGAGCATCACTCTCCTGGACCTATTAGACGCAGAGGCGTTTTACAAAGCGGTACGGAATGATGCAGGGATCGACAAATCATTTGAGATTCGATTTGTTCTTGATGAGGACGGAATCTGGCGCATTGATTCGTTCTAGAGATACGATGATGGGAATTCTAAGCCGCGCCACTCCACTATTAATAACCATCCTGGGATTTTTTCTCGTCGTACCGTCAGCAGAAGCTGGAGGCCCATGGCGAGCACAAGTCGTTGACGCGGAAACCGGCCAGCCGATTGAAGGAGTGGTTATCCTCGCGTACTGGATCAAGTATAAGGCGAGTCCAGGCGGCTGGGCGGGTGCGGAATATTACGCGGCCGAGGAAGTGGTGACAGGGCGCGATGGGCGGTTCGAGATTCCGGCGAAGATCGCTTTTAACTGGTTACCCTTTTTGACTCAGATTCGGGGGCCAGAGTTCAAGATTTTCAAGCCTGGTCACGGCCGGTGGCGAGTTCGTGGCATTGAGACACTACCAGAAGCCTGGAGAGAGCTTCAGGAGTGGGACTTGCTCGCAAAGGACGGCATTGTTATTGAGCTGCCGCCCTTAAAGACGCGGGAACAACGACTAAAATTTTACGGGGCTCTTGGTTGGCCTGGTTTCATTCCACCTGAAAAGACAAGGCGAATGCGTGAGGCGGAGGATGCAGAACGTGCCTACTTCGGTTTCCGATCGAGATAACCGAGGAGGAGAAATATGGCTCACGGAATGAGGGTTCTTTCGATTCTAGTCTTATTTGCGCTAAGCACAAGTCCGATGCTTTACGGATACGATTCCGTTACCCACAGGGAAATTGCCCAGAGGGCAGCACAACCTGAGGTATCGTCTCTCGATCAAGTTCTTAAAAACGAGTTAGGACTATCTGAAGGCGTTCGTCAGGTATTCTCGGGACTCCGAGTGGAAAGGTTACTCGGAGAAGGAGCGCTGCAAGAAGATATCCCCGACCTGAGGGTGCTGAACCACTTTCACAATCCCCTCGTCGATCCCTGGGACGGAGCTGGCCTTCGAGGCTTTCGTCTTAGCGGCCAGTCGTCTGCGCTGTGGCAGCAGAACCCGGGGCAGGATACATCGAGCGTGACACTTCTGATCCCGCTGCAGGTAGGGGGAGGCAACTGGTCTTGGCAAAACGCACGACAATACTACCTCACTGCGCTCACAGGAGGGACGAAACAACAGCGAGAGGCAGCCTTCGTCAATACTTTTTTGGCACTGGGGCATCTTACGCATCTGCCGCAAGACGCTACAGTCCCCGCGCATGTAAGAAACGACCCTCATCCACCGTTTCTCAACCCCGACGGCTACGAGAAATGGGTGGAGCGGACTCGAACAACACCCCAGACCCGGGACCTCTTTGAGGGTTTCCTCAACGCTGATCCCACGCGACCACCATTCTCGATCTTTGAAACGACTGGGCCTGTGGGAGCTCCAGTGCCGATCGCTCGCCTCATCGACACCGATCTCTTTGCTGGCGCCGATGCAGGTAGTCTTACCCGCTCTGACTTGGGAATCGCCGAGTATACCAACGGGAATTATCTAAGTCGTAACAGGAAATTCGACACCTTCACTTTGCCAAGCCAAATCCGCTCAACTAGTGTAACGCTGTTCGAGCCTGATGGCAGTCAGGTCCGACGATACTTCAGCAAGCAAGGCGAAGGCGATTCAATTGATCATTTTGTCACTGAAGGATTGCTGCATAACACGCTCGCAGCTGCGCGATCTGCTCCGGTTCCATCAGGTGGTTGGGTCCTTGATCGGCGCGTGCATCAGGATTATGCCGCGAAACTTATTCCCAGGGCGGTTGGCTACTCGGCTGCGCTGATTGACTACTTCTTCCGGGGCAAGCTGGATGTGGAGTTGGTTCCGAATGCGACAAACCCTTCACTGGTAGATCTACGGGCAATCAATCGCTCTCTAGAAGCTCTAGGGCCCGGCCAGCTTAAGCTCTACTACGAGAATGCGGCTGAAACCCGTCAGGAGGTCCCGGGGGCGATTTTGACCGTGGCAGAGGCTGTGGCTCAGAACGCGACGTTACCCACGCTGACCTTCGCGCTGCCGTCTGGCGCGACCAAGCTCGTGTTGGCCTATCAGGGAACGCTGGGACAGGAAGTGGACGCCGTGGCCGGCAAGGTCATCGAGGCGAATTCGGTGGTGTACACGGTCGTGGCTCCTCCGCCCGGGGTGTTCACGCTTGTTCGTCAGGAACTGGCTTTTCGCGATTGCGGGACCATCGCGGGGAGCAAGCTTGCGCTCTCCTTAGGGAGCAGCGAGTTCGACCGGCCAGCGGCACCAGTGGATGTCTTTCTGTTCTTATCGAATCAATTCGTCGTCACCCCTGTCCTGATACGGTCGATACTGTCGAACGAGTCCTTTCAAGTGATTGCTCCGGCGCTCGGAGTCACCGATGTGAATAGCCTCCTTGGAACAATTCAAAGCGAACTTCGAGTAACGAGAGTTGATATTCTGTCGGTCGGCTTCCGATGCGGAGGAGGTGAAGACGCATATACGTGTCCCCTTCTCACCGGGGAGGTCGCTCCGCCGGTCGCCTTTGACGCTTCAGTGGTCGCCACTCCTTCCACTCTCAGTTTCGCGCCATCGGATCAAGCAACGTTTTTGGCTGCCACCGGGCGGGGGTTTCTGGCACCGTCCGCGACTGCCCAGGTGCTCAGGGCCGCCCAGTCTCCCCCCCCGTTGTCTGCACTCAAGACTAGTGCAGAATATTTAGCAACGGCGGCGATCACTGAGCTATGTTTCATCAATCCACCGACCCAGGAGGAGATCCGAGCCTCTTCAACGGTGCAGGATTCCGTCGACAATGTCGTGGATTTCGAGTATGTGATCACAGCGGTGGGAAGCGGATTGGAAGCGGCCAGAGTCTCGGTGCCGGTATGGCGGTGACCCGGTTCTTGGGTTACCTCACATGGGCGAACTGCGAGCCCCGGACCCCGAGCCCCGGCGGTGGTATAATGAGTATCCGCTTTCAAAAGTTCTTTGACATGCATCAGGGAGAGGCGGATGGTCGCTGGTCGCAGGCAACTGACGGCCAGAGGAAAGTCCGGGCTCCGCAGGGCAGGATGCTGGGTAACGCCCAGGGGAGGCAACTCCACGGCTTAGTGCCACAGAGAAGAGACCGCCCGCCTACGGCGGGTAAGGGTGAAACGGTGAGGTAAGAGCTCACCAGCAGCTCGGGTGACCGGGCTGGCTTGGCAAACCCCATCCGGAGCAAGGTCGAATAGGAGAGCAATCCCCTCACGGGGTGAAGGGTGGCCCACCCGGAGCTCTCGGGTTAGACCGCTAGAGGCGCCGGGTAACCGGCGTCCCAGAGGAATGACCATCAGGTCGGGTAGGAAACTGCCTGACCCACAGAACCCGGCTTATAGCCCTCCCTGGTGCATTCTTTCCAGGCTGTTGAAAAAGGCCCATCTGCGGCGTTGGCTCGGTTGTGCCTCCCTGCGACGTACACAGTGTACGCCTCAGTCGTCCCACCCTTCGCCGCCTTGCATCTGGACCTTTTTGAACAGCCTGGCGGGCCGATAAGCTTCGCATCGGCTCGCTCTCGCTCGCCGATCTTATCGAGTTGCTCGCCTCGCCTTCGGCTACAGCTCGCCCTACCACGTTCTCAGTCGTCGGAACCCCTCAACGTATACCGGATACGCCTCGGGGTTCCTCCTTCCCTCGGGCCTCGATCTGTTCGCTTCTCGCCCCGGCGGTTCAAGGCCCATCTGCGGCGTTGGCTTCGACCGCATTGTCCCTTCGAGCGCGGGCTTCGCTCGCGCAAGATGGGGGAGGTTCGGAAGGGGGGCACGCCCCCTCCGAGGAAAGCCTTCGCCGCAGATGAGCCTTTTTCAGCAGCCTGCTACTCTGACGCGAGGCGGTAGCCGACTCCGGGTTCGGTGAGGAAGTAGCGGGGGCGGGCGGGATCGGCTTCGAGCTTCCGGCGGAGCTGGGCCATGTAGACGCGAAGGTAGTGGGCCTGGTCCGCGTAGGGAGGTCCCCAGACTTCCTTGAGGAGTTGGCGGTGCGTCAGGACTTTCCCGGCGTAGCGCACGAGCGTCGTGAGCAGCTTGAACTCGATCGGTGTCAGGTGAACCTCTTTGTCTCCGGTGAACACCTTTCGATGGGCGAGATCGACCTTGAGATCGCCGACGGTGAACGTCGGCTGGTCTGGCTCCTTGGCTGATGAGGCGTGGCGCAGCGCGACGCGCATTCGGGCGAGCAATTCCCCGACGCCGAACGGTTTGCTCACGTAATCGTCGGCTCCAGCGTCCAGGGCGGTGATCTTATCTCGCTCTTGGCCGCGCGCTGAGAGCACGATGATCGGCACGGACGCCCACTCGCGGAGCTTGCGGATCACATCCACGCCGTCGAGATCAGGAAGGCCGAGGTCGACGATGACAAGGTCGGGCAGGCGAGTCGCGGCCTGCACGAGTCCGTCCTCGCCGGTAGTCGATTCGACGAGCCGGTACCCGTGCGCGCCTAGGGCAGCGCGCAGGAATCGACGGATCTGCGCTTCGTCCTCGATAAGAAGGACCAGAGCCTCTTCGTTGTCAGTCATCGCCGGGTGGAATGGACGGCGGTGTTTCCTTCACCGGCAGCGTGAACCGAAAGGCCACACCTCCTTCCGAGCGGTTTTCCGCCCAGATGCGGCCGCCGTGCGCTTCGACAATTCCCCGACAGATCGCCAAACCCAGCCCGGAGCCACGGCCGGCCTTCGCCTGCCCACGATAGAGCTTGTCGAACACGCGTCGTTCATCCCCCGGAGGTAGGCCCGGGCCACGGTCGGCGACCTCGACCATCACGCCGTCGTCGTCTCCGAACGCGGCAATCTCGATGGGACTTGTCTCCGGAGTGTACTTGAGCGCATTGTCGATGAGGTTGATCAGCAGTTGCTCGATCAGTACCCCGTCGAGGGGCACGAGCGGCAGGTCCGCGGGAATTCGAGTCAGCACCGGCCGCGCGCCGAGACGCTTGCCGAGCCGGCCGAGTGCTGCGCCGACAAGCTCCTCGATGGGATGCCATTCTCTGCGCACGATCACAGCCCCGGATTCTAACCGTGTCATCTCCAGGAGGTCTTGAACCAAACGATTTAAGCGGTCCGCCTCTTCGTGAATCGCTTGCAGTAACTCACGTCGTGTCACGGCATCAAGATGCTCTCCGCTCTCCAAGAGGCTGCTGGCGCTGCCGGTGATCGAGGCCAGCGGCGTGCGAAGATCATGGGACACCGAGCTGAGCAGCGCGTTTCGCAGGCGTTCGGTCTCAGCGCTGACCTGCGCGGCCCGCGCGGCTTCGGCCTGCCTGCGGATCCGGTCGGCGAGCGTGCTGATCACCAGCGCGACGACGAGCATCACTGCAAAGGTGATGAGGTATTGGGAATCCAGCACGGTAAAGCTGAGATACGGCGGGACGAAGAAGAAGTCGAAAGCCAGTACGCTGAGCACTGAAGCCAAGAGCGAGGGGCCGCGTGAGGTCCATGCGGAAACTCCCACCACGCCCAGCAGATACACCATGATGATGTTTGAAAGTTCGAGATGCGAGTGGATCGCCCAAGAGACCGCAGTGCATAGCGACACAACCATGACCGCAAGCCCATAGCCGGCCCAGTCCGCCGGGAGAGGGGAGACGTGAGAAGACACGCAAGATTCTCCTTTTGTCATTGGCCCATTGTCCGGCAGACAGAACGCGATCGCAACTGCCCAGCCTTCACGCGTTTCCCAGCACCCGCGCGGATCGAGCGGCACCCTCTTTACGTTTTTTTGACACATCAGGCCACGGTCTTAACAGCTTTTTGACCTGGATCGGCCATATCGTTGGTGTTCGGCTATGAGGATTGTTCTGTTCAAGCGCCTGCTGGTCGGCGCCCCGATGCCGCTGGCGCGCGCCCGCCACGAGCGCCTCGGGAAGGCGGTGGC
>DATEAO010000391.1:0-5017 GCA_035288345.1 Candidatus Methylomirabilota bacterium
CCAGGAACCGGCTGGTCAGCCATTGCCTGTTCAACCGAACAGCCAGGCCGTGCAGTTGAGCGGTGGCGCGGGCCAACCAGTTCAGCAGGCTGAGACAAATGGTCTTGGGAAGCTTTCAGTCGGAGACGCCGCGCAAGGGAATGTTGCCGAGCTGATCTCGGGTCGCCCCTCGATCGAATCTGTCAAAGAACAGTCAGGGACACCCAAAGGCCCTGAACTGGCGCCGATCATGATTGACGCCTCGTCCAGAGAACAGGTCAGCGCGGCATCAACGACCCGGAGTGAACGGGGACCGCTGTCCGGCAACTCCCAGCACTCTGGGCGCTCGGGGCTGGCTGTTGATCCACTCCCGCCGGGTCGCATTCAGTCAGCACCGGATCCCGGTGAGCCGTTCCAAGCCGAAGATCTCACGGCGATTCCGACACTACCGACTCATTCTCATCGGATCGCGGGCCTGGAGCAGGCGCAGGAGGTCGCTCCCGCGTCGTCCCGCGAGCTGACAAGCGTCACGGAGCAGCTGGTTCACGCGGTCCGGATCAACGTGGAGAGCGGGCGGACCGAAGCGCGCCTCCACCTCGAGCCGCCCGATCTCGGCGCGGTTCGCATTCAGATGGTGATGGACCAGCAGTCGCTCTCGTTGAGGTTCCACGCCGGCAGTGAGACGACCCGCGCGCTGCTCGAGGCGTCTCTCGGCGAGCTTCGTGACAACCTCTCGCAGCAGGGGATCTCAGTCGGGCAGATGAGCGTGGGGTTGACGTTCGACCTCGCGAACCAGAATGGCGGCCAGCTCCCCGCGCCGTGGATGATCAGAGACGAGCGGTGGCCCTCGGCGGCGCCCGTACGAACTCTAGAACCCCAATCGGTCCCGACGCCTCAGATCTCGCTGAGCGCCCTGGACCTTCTTGCTTAGAAAGGAGCATGTGATGAGTCCGTCAACCACATCCTCGATCGCGGCGCTGACCAGCTCGGCGCCCGCGCAGAGGCAAGCCGGCTCGATATTGGGAAAGGACGACTTTCTCAAGCTGCTGGTGACGCAGCTTCGACACCAGGACCCGCTGAGCCCGGTTGATCAGAACGAGTTTATCTCTCAGACCGCTCAGTTCACTTCGCTGGAGGAGCTCCAGAACATCCGGAAGGCGCTGGAGGTGCAGCAGACGGCGTCAGATATCGCCAGCCTCTCCCAGGCCGCGGGCTTTGTCGGTCGCCAGGTCCAGGCCTCGACCTCGAGCGTCAGCTTTAACGGGAGCAGCGCTCCTTCGCTCCCGTTCACGCTGGCGAGCGACACCGCGGATGTTCAGGTGGAGATCATGAGCAGCGCCGGTCAAGTGGTCAGGACGATCCACTCCGGCGCGATTTCAGCCGGCTCGAACAGCGTGGCCTGGGATGGGAAGAGCGGCAGCGGAAGCCCGCTCTCGCCAGGGGTGTACTCGTACCGCGTGACCGCGTTCGATGCCCAAGGGCAGCCGACCGGCGCCGCAGTCGCGGTGAGTGGAATTGTCTCGAGTGTCCGGCTCAAGGACGGTCAGCCCGTCCTGATGGTCAACGGCCAAACGGTTCGCCTGCAGGACATCACGGCGATCCTTCAAGCAGCAAATTAAACGCCCGATAGGGCAAGGAGGAACAGCAGATGCTTCGCAGTCTTTCAACTGGAGTCACCGGGCTCAGGGCTCACTCGCTCTGGCTCGACGTTATCGGGAACAACATCGCCAACGTGGACACGATCGGCTTCAAGAACGCCGGGGTGACCTTTCAAGATCTCTTAAGTCAGACCATCGCCGGTGAGGTGAGACCGACCGCGAACTCGGGCGGCGTGAACGTGAAGCAGGTCGGCCTTGGCGTCCAGGTCGGGGCCATCACCAACGCCTTTACCCAGGGGTCAGTGCTTCAGACCGGAAACCCCACAGACCTCTCCATTCAGGGCGAGGGGATGTTTGTGCTGACCGACGGGAATGACACGGTCTACTCGCGGGCCGGCGCGTTCGCGCTTGACGCCAACGGGACGCTGGTCGATACCGTGACCGGCTTCTCCGTCCAGGGCGCGGCCGGTGACATCGTGCTGGCACCTGGCCAGACCACGCCGGCAGTGGCGACGTCCACCGCAATGTTCAGGGGCAACCTGGACGGGCAGGCGTCCACCGGAACGACGTATACCGCGACCTACAACGTTCGCGATTCGTTGGGCGGTCCTCACACCTTAACCATCACGTTCACGAAGAACGCCGCGGCGGGGCAGTGGGACTGGGCTGTCACGGAGTCCGATGCCAACATCAACAGCATCACGACACCGACCGGCAGTGTCACCTTCGGTCCGACAGGCGCCATTTCTGCCGGAGCCACGGGCACGATCGGCGTCGACTACCTGGCCGCAGCGGGCGTGACCACGCCTCAGGCGATCACGCTTGATTTCGGGTCCGCAACCAATACCGCCCCCATGACCGGGTTCGCCGGCACTTCGACCGCGACCCTTGCCAGTCAGAATGGCTTTGCCGCGGGATCTCTCACCAGCTTTGCGATTGGCCCTGACGGCACGGTGACAGGCTTCTTTGACAACGGCACCAGCCAGGTGCTCGATACACTGACGCTTGCCCAATTCGCCAACCCCAGCGGTCTCCTGAAGATTGGAGCAAACCTCTGGCGGGAGTCAGCCAACTCCGGTGTCCCGGCTGTCGGACAGCCCGGGACCGGTGGCCGCGGCACGCTGATCGCTGGCGGCCTTGAGGCGTCCAATGTCGACCTGGCGCGCGAGTTCACGCAGTTGATCGTGGCCCAGCGCGGCTTCCAGGCCAACTCTCGCGTCATCACAGCGAGTGACACGATTCTTCAAGACCTGATCAACATCATTCGGTAAATGAACCGCCCGAATGGGCAGAGGTGACACATGATTAAAGTCACGCGTTTCAATCGCGAACTGGTGGTGCTGAACGCTGAGCTGATCGAGAGCGTGGAGGCCACTCCCGATACCGTGATCACCCTGACCTCGGGCAAGAAGCTGCTCGTGTCTGAGCCTGTGGAGCTGGTGGTGGAACGAATCCTCGAGTATCGGCGAGCGATCCACCACCCAGCTATTGCCGGTGCTGATGTTTAGCGGGCGGGGCCGGGATGTGTTCGAGCGCCGGCTTTGCCCGCGCAAGCTCAGGGTCTGGGCGCGGGCGGGCGCAGCCGCAGGCAGAAGGCCCTGAATGCACGCGAGCGCGGGCGGGCGATAGCCCCCTTGACACGAACAGTGTCAAGGGCCGCGCTGCAATGAAGGAGGCGTGATCCAAATGCCGAAAACCGATCCCTGGAACCAGGCGCTCACGCGCGAGTCGAAGTCAGAGACGGCTTCGCGTCCGGTCCCCATTCGAGACCGCGAGCCGTCTCGTCGGATGCACCCTGTGATCATGGCAGGGAGCATGATCGTGATGGCCATCGTGGCGCTGGCGCTCGTGCTCTTTGTGTTGAAACCGCTCTTGGTTCCCGGCGACAACGCCCAGGCCAAGCCGAAGCCCACCCCGAGCTATTCGCTCGGCGCCATGGTGGTGAACGTGGCGGAGACCGATGGGCGGCGGTTCTTGAAGGCCGCCATCGAGGTCGAGCCGAACGGCCCGAAGGGCCTCAAGGAGATCGAGGCCCGGCGCTCCCAGCTTGTGGATCTTTCGATCGCGCTCCTGTCGTCCAAGAGTCTCGCTGATGTGGCCACAGTCGAAGGGCGGGAACGGATCAAGAAGGAGCTCGTGGAACGGATGAACGCCGAGCTCGGCGGCGAGAAGATCTCGCGGATCTACTTCGTCGAGTTCGTGGTGCAGTAACGAAGCCATCAGCGGTCAGCGATCAGCATTCAGCCTGGAACCTGGGAATGCTGAAAGCTGAATGCTGAAAGCTGACAGCTAAAAAATGGGCGAGATTCTTAGCCAGGAAGAAATTGACGCGCTATTAACCGCGGTCAATCGCGGTGACATCCCGATCGGGGCGGAGATCGTCACCCCGGGGCGGGAGAAGAACGTCCTTCACTACAACTTCCGCCGCCCCAACCGTGTGGCGAAGGACCAGATCCGGACGCTCCAGATGCTCCACGACTCATTCGCCAAGATCTACAGCTCGTCGCTCTCCGCTCACCTTCGGACCGTTGTGGAGGTGGAGCTGGAGGCCGTGGAACAGATCACATACTCCGAGTTTATCATGTCGCTCTCAACGCCCTCCTGCATCACGATCTTCAATGTGGAGCCGCTGCAAGGGGGCGCCGCGCTCGAGATCAACCCCCACATCGTCTTCATCATGATCGACCGGTTGCTGGGCGGGATGGGTCGCACGCCGATTCGCGTCCGGGAGTTCACTGAGATCGAGAAGAGCCTCATCGAGCGACTCGTGCTTCGGGCCATGGTGGACCTCCAGCAGGTCTGGCAGCATGTGGGCGCGTTCTCGTTCAGGCTGTTCAACATCGAAACCAACCCGCAGTTCGTCCAGATCACGTCGCCCAACGAGGTGGTGCTGGCCATCACCTTCAATGTCCGGGTCGGCGAGGTCTCGGGGGTGATGACGCTCTGCCTCCCGTACCTCTTGCTCGAGCCCATCATTTCCAGGCTGTCGGCGCAACGCTGGTTCACCTCCGCGCACCGTGACCAGCCACCGGAGGCCCAGGGGATGATCCGGAACGAGCTGATGAAAACGCGGCTCACGGTGCGGGCGTTTCTCGGCCAGGTTCCGCTCACGGTGCGCGAGCTGCTTGATCTCAGACCCGGTGACGTCGTCAGGCTTCACGCGGGCCTACAAACACCGATCCCCCTCGAGGTCGAGGGGGCCACGAAATTCCTCGGCAAGCCCGGTGTGGTGCGGCGACACAAAGCCGTGCAGGTCACCGCAATTGCCGAACAAGGGGAGATGACGAATGAGCACACTGTCCACAGCCCAACGGCAAGGGTTTACAACCCTTAATCCCGGCACCACCGCCGGCGCAATGATCGCTGAAGGGCTCAAGGGGTACGCCCAAGGGCTCTTGAATGGCGGGGCCGCGGCGCTTTCCACCCTGCTGAATCGGCAG
>DATEAO010000392.1:0-4033 GCA_035288345.1 Candidatus Methylomirabilota bacterium
GCGGCTCCCCGCTCACCGGATTGCAGACCTGGACGATCGCGTCATCAACCAGATGCATCCCCGATTTCTCGCGACACTCGTACGCGACGATCCCGAGCTCAGCCGTGCCAAACCCCTGACGGGTCATGATCCCGTATCGCTCTTCAAAAACGCTCCTCAGTGACTCGGGAAGCGCCTCAGCCGCGACCTGCGCGACTTCAAATGGCAAACGCCCCACTCCCATCTCCTCGGCGCGATTGAGGATCGTCATGAGAAAGCTCGGGGTGCCAACGTACCCGGTCACGCCGAGGGCCTGAGCCACGGTCACCTGAGTGTCTGTATTCCCAACGCCGGTAGGAACCACGGCGCATCCGATCATTTGCAGCCCCTCGTCGAACATGTGGGCCGCTGGGGTCAGGTGGTACGCGAACGTGTTGATGACAAGATCGCCGGGGCGAAAGCCTCCGGCGTAGAGTCCGGTCGCGCTGTGCCACGCTCCGATCTCAGGGCCCAGCGCTTCATAGATCGGGCCGGGTGAGGAAAAGATGCGGCGCAGCTTGGAGCGGGGAAGGGTGCAGAAGCCTCCGAACGGAGGATCAGTCCGCTGCAGCTCCGGCAATGCGCTCTTCTTGAGGACCGAGAGCTTCTCGAGATCATCCAGACTATAGAGGTCTCGCGGCGTCAAACCGGCAGCCTCTATCCGGCGCTTAACTCCAGGCGCGTTCTTCCAGGCCTGGGAGACGAGCTCGCGGAGCCAGGTCTCCTGATAGCGGCGCCGGGCCGCGTTGGACATCGTTTCCTGTTTCTTGTTGTAGTATCCGCTCTTCCGGTCCACTCGCTTGCCTCGAGGGGGCACGCCCCGCTAATCTTGCGGGAGCGCGGGCGGGCGTGAGCCCGGGCGCCGGCGCTGCAATCAATACTACTGGCCGGGGAAGACGCCCTCAAAGGTGGCGAGCAGGCTGGCCTTCCCCGCCGAGTAGGTCGCGACACCCTGAGTCACCCTGATCTTGAACGGGAAGTCTCCGATCTTCTCCCACCACTCTTTGACGACATCGGGCGGCTTGAGCCCCAGGGCCTGGACCCGAGAGCCCGAGGTGACCGCGAGGTTACCGGGGGCAACGAGCGAGTCCAGCAGGCTGACCACACGGAGCTGGGTCGTGGCCTTCGGGGGAACCAGCGTGGTCTCGTAGACCGTCGCGGTGTTCAGCTCGAAGAACTCGTCGGCCTTGGCCTCGAAGGAGTAGGTGAATTTCAAGTCCTCCTGGGCAATGGTCACACTGTTGGGATTTGTGATGTTAAAGATAAAGGCCACGGCCAACGGGACCCGGGCCGGAGGAGGGGCATAGGGGAAGTAGGCGGCGATCTCCACCCGCTCCAAACTGATCTTCGGCGGCTGGAGCTTGGCTGGCATCGCAGCAGCTTTGGGTTTCGCTTCGGATTGACCTTGAGCAGGCTTGGCCTCCGGTTTCGCCTGGGCCATGACCTGACTCTCCGCGCCCCATGCGAGGAGAAGTGTGACGAGGACAATAATGGCTTTCATGGCGTTCTCCTTCCTTCAAGTTACGTGAGCCAACGCTTCCGGCGCTTGTAGTGCTTGACCTCTCGGAAGCTCTTTCGCGTCCCCAGATCGGTCAACCCGAGATAGAAATCACGAATGTCCGGGTTCTCTCTCAGTCTCTCTGCCGGCCCGTCCATCACCATTCGCCCGTTCTCCAGCACGTAGCCGTATGCCGCCACGCTCAGGGCCAGCTTGGCGTTCTGCTCCACGAGCAGGATGGGGATCCCTTGCTTCGTTCCCAGCTGCGTCACGATCTCGAAGATCTCCTTGATCAGGAGCGGGGCGAGCCACATCGAGGGCTCATCGAGCAGGAGGAGCTTGGGGCGGGCCATCAGCGCGCGCCCGATCACGGTCATCTGCTGCTCCCCGCCGCTGACAAACCCGGCGGTGACGTGCCGCAGCTCTTTCAGCCGGGGGAAGTAGTGGTAGACCATCTCCAACCCATCGCGGAGCGCCGCGCCATTGCCACGAAGGTGAGCGCCGACCCTGAGATTCTGCTCCACAGTCAGATGCTCGAAGACCCGACGTCCCTCGATCACCTGAATGATCCCCATGTGGGCGATCTCCTCCGCGGATTTCCGGTCGATGCGCTCGCCCAGGAACTCGACGCTTCCCTCAGCCACCTTGCCGTTCTCGTGCTTGAGCAGCCCGGACACTGCCTTGAGCGTGGTGCTCTTCCCTGCCCCATTCGCCCCGAGCAACGTCACGATCCCATGGCTTGGCACCTCGAGCGACACCCCTTTGAGGGCCAGAATCACCTCGTGGTAGAGCACCTCGATGTTATTGATCTTCAGCATCGCGCCGTGCCGATAAGCTTCGCATCTCTTCGTTCTCGGTTGTCGGAACCCCTCAACGTATGTCGCATACGTCTCGGGGTCCCTCCTCCCTCGGGCCTCGATCTGCTCGCTTCTCGCCACGGCGCGAGCGGGTGTCACCAAAGTCTGACAGAAACGCGCAGAGGTTTGAGCGAACAAGCATGCGAACCCCGAACCCCGGTCCCCGAATCCCCGTCTCTACCACCCCAGCCACTCCTTCTCCCACTTCTCCGGCCACCGCTTCTTGAGATCGACCTCCTTGAGGAGGGCAAACTTTCCGCCCTGGATTCGATAAACTCGGACCAGCGAGCCAGGCCGGTGATCAGATGAGGTGATCGTGATGGCTGGCCGGCCAAGCCCGGGTGTCCAGTCGCGGATCGACTCGAATGCCTCCCTGATCCCCGGGCCGTTCAGCTTCCCCGCTTTGTCAGCGCGCGTGAGAGCTTCGCGCGCGAGCAGGACATCCACCCAGCCTTGAACGGTCCGGATCAGCCGGTTCCCTTGAGGCACGCCGGGGTTCATCCGCTTCGCGTACTCCACCACCTTGTCCATCAGCGGCACATTCTCGCCGTAGAAGGCGTTGACCGCGATTCCGACCACCCCTTCGGCCGCGGGCCCGGCCAGCTTTATGAGGTTCTCATCGAAGCCCCAGTTGTTCACGACGTGGTCTGCCCCGAGTCCGAGCGCCTGGGCGTCCTTAAGCGCCGTCGACACAGACATCGTGATGTTCCCGTGCCAGACCAGATGCGGCTTGAACTCCTTCGCGGCCAGGACCTGGCTCTTCACATCGAGCCCGGTCAACGAGACATCCTGATCGGGACCGATCTCGAACCCCAAGAGCGTCGCCTGATCCTTGATCGCCTTGATCGGCGCGCTGGCATACGGGACCGGGAACGCGTGGAAGGTCAGGAAGCGCGGCTTGGCCCCTCGCTCTCGCTCCGCCTTGAACCGCGGGTCTTTCATCCACACCTCGTCGTACCATGCCGTGATCGCCGCCCGGGCGTTCGACGAGTAGTCGGTGCCGTAGATGAAGTTGTATGGGGTCTTCCTGGGATCGGTGAGGCCGGCCGAGAATGAGTGGGAAAGATACGGGAGCTGGTCCCTGCTCACTGTGGGAGAGAGCGCCTCGGTGTCGCCGGTCCCCCACCCCAGGACCATGGCCACCTTATCGAAATCACGGAAGCGCTTGTAGGTCGTGATGGCCTCAGGGACCCGATACCCGTAATCGTACTGGAAGAGGCGGATCTTCTTTCCGTTGATGCCTCCCGTGTCATTCACATACTGGATCGCCTCTCGAATCCCCAACCCGGCGTCCTTCCCCACGTCGGAGGTGGGGCCGGTGAAGTCGTTGAGGGAGCCGATCTTCACGACATTCTGGGCAAGCGCCGCAGGAGCCATGCTCGCTCCCGCCAACGCCACGGCCACGATGAGAGTGACGATTCGCCAGATCATAGGATGACCTCCCCTTTTGATAGTTTCCGGCTCTAACACACACGCATCTAGCATGCTTGTTCGCCCGACCTCTGCACGTTTCTGTCGGACTTTGGTCTTCACACCCACTTGTGCCGTGGCGAGAAGCGAGCAGCCCAAGGCCCGAGGGAGGAGCCAACCGGAGCGTACGCGGTTGTACGTGAGGATTGGCGACGACCGAGAACGCCGGGATGCGAAGCTTATCGCCACG
>DATEAO010000393.1:0-3362 GCA_035288345.1 Candidatus Methylomirabilota bacterium
GTTCCTCAAGAAGATCGACGTCGAGACCCCGTCCGAACTCGATCTGCACGTCATCGTGGACAATTACGCGACCCACAAGCACCCTCGCGTGAAGTCTTGGCTCCGGCGACATCCACGGTTCCATCTGCACTTCATCCCGACGTCGAGTTCCTGGTTGAACTTGGTGGAGCGGTGGTTCCGCGAAATCACCGACAAACGTATCCGCCGCGGCAGCTTTGGCAGCGTGCCGGAGTTGATCACCGCCATCAAAGAGTATATGGACAATCATAATCAGAACCCGCGCATCTTCACGTGGACCGCGTCCGCGGAGCGCATTTTGGCCAAAGTCGCCAAATGTAAAGAAGCGTTAGGGACACTACACTAGCACAGCCGATTACTGGGGACCAGACCTCCACTCAAGTGAGAAAGCGGTCAGGGCGGAAAGGAGCCAGTGAGAGCGAAGGAGCGCCGTCAACGATCAGCTCCCGCATGAGCTTCGCGGTAATGGGAGCCAGGAGGATCCCGTTTCTGAAGTGGCCTGTGGCCACAAAGCAGCGCTCCAGTCCGGGCCAGGCCCCGATGATCGGGAGCCCATCAGAGGACGCGGGCCTGATCCCGGCCCAACTCCTCACAATGGGGCGTTGTGCCAGTGCAGGCACAGCCGCCAACGCCTCGCTCAGAAGCCAATGGAGGCCCTCAGGCGTCACGTGCTTGTCATAGCCGACGCGCTCCACTGTGGCGCCGATCAGCAGCTCGCCGCTCGGTCGAGGCACCAGATAGACCTCGTTCCGATAGACGCAGTGACGGATCAGCGCCGGAACCGTCTCAACCGCGAGCATCTGTCCTTTGACCGGCTCCACTGTGAGGCTCGGCGAGAGCCCGCTAATCATCCCTGACCAAGCTCCAGCAGTAACGATCACTCTGCCAGCCTGGAGAGTTAGGCCTCGTCCGCGCACGCCGGTCACCTTGTTTTTCTCAAGCGTGACCTCGGTGACTTCGCTCCCGGGGTGATACGCCACACCTCGACGTGCAGATGCCTGAACAAGGGCGGCGACAACGCGTTGGTTGTTGACCCAGTGGTTCCCTCGAAACAGGATCGCGCCAAAGATTTGCTGACTCACCGCGGGCTCGAGACGGTGCACTTCGTCCGGAGAAAGAAGCGCCAGCCCGGGAAGCGCTCGAGCCTTCTCAAGCTCGGTCTGACTGCCGAGCAGATGAAGGTGGCCCGTGGTTTGACGCTCGATATCAACCCCGGACTCCGCCCGCAGCTCGTCAGCGAGCGACGCGTAGAGGTCCCGGCTGGTCCGAGCGAACAGGGGGAATGGCTCATCGCGGCCATCAATCCACTCGGCGGCGAGCATCCCCGCCGCGGCGCCCGAGGCTTCGCATCCCGGCTCACCGCGCTCCACCACAGCCGCTGTGAGCCCGGCTTTCGCCAGCTCATAGGCTGTCGCGCAGCCGATCACGCCCCCTCCGACGATCACCACGTCCGGGTGAGCCATCACGCGCCTCCCAGCGCACCGATGAATCTGCGAACGGCTCTGCCTGGATCAGGGGAACTCAGGATCGCAGAGATCGCGGCAACGCCACGCGCTCCGGCTTTTCGAAGCCTCGGAACATCCTCGACGCTGATCCCGCCAATAGCAAAAACAGGTTTGCCGAGCGCATCAGCAGCTTTCGCCAGCGCATCGATCCCGAGCGGCGGGCCATAGCCACGCTTGGACGGCGTGTCGAAAACCGGGCCGAACACGATGAAGTCCGCCCCCTCCTTTTCGGCGCTCTTCGCCTGATCGAGCGAGTGCGTGGAGACTCCGATCAGCTTCCCTGAGCCGAGGAGCCTCCGCGCCTCGGTGGGCGGGAACGAGTCCGATGGGAGATGCACGCCGTCGGCATCAACCGCGAGAGCGATGTCGATACGGTCGTTGATGAGCAGTCGCGCGCCGTATTGACGGGTGAGAGCGCGAAGCTCTGAGGCAAGCTCGTAGAGTTCACGTCCAGAGAGGTCTTTTTCGCGAAGTTGAATGGCTCGCGCGCCGGCGTCAAGGCACTTTCCCAGCACGTCGAAAAGCGAGCGGCCACTCGTCGCGTTTCGATCCGTCACCAGGTAAAGGGAAAAATCGAGTTTTGGGGTCCGGGGTCCGGGGTCCGGGGTCCGCATACAGACCCTATTCGGGAAACGAAAATGCTTTCATGCGAGCCCCGCACCCCGATCCGCGAACCCCGAACTTAGGTGCTCCACTCGGGAAGGCCTTCGATGGGGCTCGAGGCCGTGGCGTAGAGTTTCTTTCCGATGCGGCCGGCTTTATAAGCCAGCCGCCCGGCCTCCACAGCGAGCCGCATGGCGTTGGCCATGGCTATTGGGTCTTTCGCGCCCGCGATCGCCGTGTTCAGCAAGACACCATCACAGCCAAGCTCCATCGCAATGGCGACGTCGGATGCCGTTCCAACCCCGGCGTCCACAATAATGGGAACAGAGGCCCGCTCGAGGATGATTTTGATGTTGTAGGGGTTCCGGATGCCGAGCCCTGAACCGATCGGCGCGCCTAAGGGCATGACGGCGGCGGCGCCGTCTTCTTCCAGTTTTTTTGCGACCACCGGGTCATCGTTCGTGTACGCGAGCACTGTGAACCCCTCACTTGACAGAATCTTCGTGGCCTCCAACAACCCCTGAACGTCGGGAAAGAGCGTGCGGGGATCACCGATGACCTCGAGCTTCACCATCTCGCCCAGCCCGGCCTCGCGCGCGAGATATGCCGTGCGCACCGCCTCGTCAGCGGTGTAGCAGCCAGCCGTGTTCGGGAGCAGCGTGTACGCCAAAGGGTCGATATAGTCCAGCAGCGAATCCCCCTGCCCCGGCAGGCTCACCCGCCGCACCGCCACGGTCACGATCTCCGCGCCTGATGCGGCGATCGCCTCCTTCATGATCTCGAAGGTCGGATACTTCCCCGTCCCGACGATCAGTCGCGATCGAAACTCCTTGCCTCCGAACGTTAATGAGGTGTCTTCCATATGCCGCCCTCCTTCCCATCACCCGCCGCCAACCGGCCGGACGATCTCCAATCTGTCGTGCTCGCGAAGACGCGTGTTCGCGTAGGTGTGTTTTCGAATCACGTCTCCGTTCAAGGAAACGGCCGTGAAATCCAATTTGATGTCCAGCCGCTTGAGGAGATCCCCGATGGTCAACCCCTCAAGTCCCGTCATTGGTTTTCCGTTCACCATGATCGTCATAACAAAAAACCCGCGCCGGAAACCGGTGCGGATTTCGGTCAAGCTGAACGTACCGTCATCGCACCGCGTTCCCTTCGCTGGCATTACCCAGTTCAGGTTCGAGGGGTCCCGGAACTCGCCCGGTTCTCAGTAGGCCTCCCCCCGCGAATGCATGT
>DATEAO010000394.1:0-4380 GCA_035288345.1 Candidatus Methylomirabilota bacterium
AGGAGCGGTACGACTATCTGTACTCGGAAGAAGAGCTGAAGCCATTCGCGGAGAAGGTGAGAAAGATCGCAGCGACAGGCGAGGCCAAAATCCTGATCTATTTCAACAACCATGTGCGGGGGCAGGCTCCGGCGAATGCGCTGATGATGGCGCGTCAGATCGGACTCTCGCCCACAGCTACGGTGAGCGAGGAGTTCGTCAAAGCGTTTCCAGCCATCAAGGATGCCATAAAAGACATCCGGGCCTTTGAAGAGGGAAACCGCAAACAGGGCGTTCTGATCTAGGAAGATCCCTCCCCTTTGTAAGGGGAGGTTAGGTGGGGTAGAGGCGAGACCACTCTACCTCCCCTCGCCCCTCCTTACAAAGGAGGGGAGGAGAGAAGGACGACCTCCTTACAAAGGAGGGGAAGTACCTCAGCGGAAAGAGAAGGAGGGGGCGAAAGTGCCCCCCTCGTCATATCTTCGCCGGTGTGGAAGACTACCGCGGCAGGTTCGGGATCTTGTGGATGGTCGAATTGGAAACTGCGAAGGTATTGACCTGCGGCTCCCCATCGATCACGCCTTCGAGCGCACGCAGCACGCTCGGGTAAGTCTCGCGATGGTAGGCCTCTGCGCTATCGGCCGCGTCCCACAAGCTGATGGCGACGGCCTCGTTGCGCTCACCCGACACGAAGGAAATCTCGTCGTAAAACCCCTTCTGCTCCCGCAACATCGGGATGATTTCATTCTCCAGCATCCGGGAGTAGGCCACGGCCCTTCCCGGACGCAACTTCAGACACACTTTTCTTGCGAACATGTTTCCCCTCCAGATTACCGATGATCGTTACTGGGATTCCAGGTGACCTGAGCGACTCAGACGACCGCGGAACTCCCGAGGCAGGACTTCAGTCTGTGGTATTGTATTGAAATCGACGCACGGTGTCAACATATTTGATGTATGATCTTGTTGCTTTCAAATTGCGAGATTATCGAAGGGAAAAGACTCCTTGACATTGGTTGCGAGATGCCGTAGATAGTGGTGGAGGCTTGCCCGCAAAACAGGGAGATTCCCCTGTTTTTCTTTTTTGGCTGCGGGCCAACCAACGAAGCCGTTTCGGTTGGCCTTGGTCCCACGCGCGATTACGGCGGTGTAGCTCAGTTGGTCAGAGCACGCGGCTCATATCCGCGGAGTCACTGGTTCGAGTCCAGTCACCGCCACCACTCTTGCACCGGCACTTCCGCTTGCCAAACCTGCACCTTGCGCTCTGTTCGTTCAACAACCTCAGACTGCTACCGCGCCAAGCTAAACGGGACGCACTGAGTCCCCTTCCTTTGTCATTGCGAGCGACTGAAAGGCGCGAAGCAAACTCGTTTTTTGAGATTGCGGAGCCTGCCCTGAGCAGTGTCGAAGGGGTCACTACGTTCTCTCGCGATGACGCTTCATTTCAATGCGTCTGTATTATTTCAGAAGATAGCCTGTTCGGAATCATGATCAAAGTGGTGAATCTTGGCCAGGTCCACGGCCAGGCGGACCTTTTCCCCGGCCTTGATCGGGGTACTGGGCGGGACGCGGGCGACCACTGGATTCAGCCCGACCTTCATATTCAGAAGGACTTCAGACCCCAGCGGCTCCATGACCTCCACGACTGCCTCGAGGCAGGCTCCCGGGAGATCCCCCTCCGAGGCCTCTCTGATGTCCTCCGGCCTGATGCCCAGGGTGACCGGCCTGCCGGTGTAGGCGGCGAGCGGGTGGGCCCGGACCTGAGGGATGGGGATGCGCAGCCCTGGGGCTTCCAGCGCGAGATCGCCTTCGGCGCCACCGGTGACCGTGCAGTCGAAGAAGTTCATGGCTGACGGTCTCCTTTCAGCCCGTGTCAGTATGCTTCGGGTCCATGACGACATGGCGACCGTGGGAAACGGCAATGAGTTAGAGTGTGAGGATCAGGAGAATGACCTTGCTATCGACGGCGTCTACCGCGTTAGTCCGAAGCCATCGGCATCTATATAACCGGCGCTCGGGACGGTCAAGGAAAAGAAGTGTCAGTACGCCGCCAGCGCCTCGTCTTCCAGGTCGGTGACGAACATGTGGCCCGGCGCATGGGTGATCATGAGCGGGGGTTTGGCATTCATCGCCACCGCCTGAGGTGTGACGCCGCAGGCCCAGAAGACCGGCACCTCGCCTGGCCGGATTGTCACAGGATCGCCGAAGTCGGGCCGGCCCAGATCTTTGATCCCGAGCGAGAGCGGATCACCCACGTGGACCGGTCCGCCGTGGGCGGCCGGGAAGCGGGCGGTGGCCTGAATGGCGCGCGAGATAAGAGAGGGCGGGATCGGCCGCATGCTCACCACGAGTGGCCCCCGAAAGATGCCGCCCGGCTGGCAGGGCTGTGAGGTGATATACATCGGGACGTTTTTCCCCTCGTCAAGGTGCCGCACCGGAACGCCCGTGCGGAGCATCGCCGCCTCGAAGGTGAAGCTGCACCCCAACAGGAAACTTACCAGGTCTTCCTGCCAGGTTGACAGCAGATCGGTCACCTCGGCCTCGAGCTGTCCGTGGCGGTAGATGCGGTACTTCGGGAGGTCTTGGCGCAGATCGGCGCCGGGCGCGGTCTGAACGGGTTCGGTCGAGCCGGGCTCGGTGACCTCGAGGAGCGGACAGGGTTTCGGATTGCGCTGGGCGAACAGCAGGAAGTCATACGCGAGGTCTCGCGGCAAGATCACCAGGTTGGCTTGGACTCGCCCCTGACACAAGCCGGCCGTGGGCTGCCGCCACTCCCCCTGGCGGATCAGCTCTCGAATATCTCCTGGGTCCGCGTTGGCGAGCGCCTTCCAGGAGCTCTCATGAATCATCGAACACCCCGGGTGGTGTGAGCAGCATGCACAGCGGGCCTATCTGTTGTCAACTAAGCGTGGTGATTCGGGAGCGTACCGCCCGTGAGCCCGGTCCATAGCAAACGCACTAAAAGTATTGTTACGTTGTCATTGCGAGCGACCGTCGGATGCATGGCAATCTATTCTGAATACGGATTGTGGATTTGTAGGGGCGCTGCCTGCTGCGCCCTTCCTTGGGCAGGGCAAGCCCGCTTCGACTCAGCTCAGCGCAGGCTTCGACAGGCTCATGGCAGGCCCTGCCCCTACGGTTTTGTTTTCTATCGCGAATGCTGAGATCCGCCTTCCGTAATTCTCTGAGATTACTTGTATATCGGGGACTCGCAATGACACTGTGTGAATGCGTTCGTATTAGTCCCCCTTATTGATCTTCTCTAGCTCGTCGAAGAGCACCTGGTCTGTTTTAACGCAATCGCGGGGTACTCGCCAGCCTCTTTGTGCGGCCTATTCGACAGGACTTGGTTCCCGATCACCCCCAACCCAAACAGGAGGATCTCTCGCTGCCAAGGTCACACCGAGCAGTAACGCCGGGAGCACCTTCTCGAACCCCTTCCGAGGGATGGGACCGGTCGTGAAGGCTTGCCCCTCGATGACCGTCGGCTTGTTCCGCCACGATGAGCCGCACGTTCGCCACAGCCAGCTCACGGCGGTCGAGGACCCCGAAGCTCTCGCGCTGGCCGATCGGGACTTGAACCCAGCGGTACCGATGAGCTACTTCTTCTTCGCGATGAATGCCTTCGCCTCTAACAGCTCTGGTCTTTCGCTGTCGGAGCGGTTGCAGAGGGCCACGAGCTGTGCGTAATACGTCTTCGCCTTCGCTTGATCTCCCGAAAGCCGGGCGGATCTCGCCGCGCCGTAGAGTCCGTGCAGACGGTTTGGCGATGCCCGGAGCGAGATCTCGAACTCGCTCAGGGCCTGCGCCGGCTCATTCAACTCAAGGAGTAGATCCCCAAGGAGTTCCCGTGCGGGCACCACCGGGCCTGGCGTGACGGGGTGCTTTTCCGTCGAGTCCTCGAGATCGGCCGCCGAGCGCATGAGCTGCAAGGCTTCCTCGTTCTTTCTTTCCGCGCGCGCGACCCAGGAAGCCACTGATCGGCGCTGGATCTCGACCTGATCGGCCCAGTAGCTCTGTTTGGCCTCGATCAAGGCGCTGTGGAGCGACTGGAGTTTTTCGACATCCTTTAGGGCAGAGTCGGCGCTGCCATTGCGGGCGGAACCGATGCCGCGGGCAAAATAGGTGATCGCCTCGGTGGCGGTGTATCGGCTCGGGCGTGGCTGGAGCAGTGTAGCTTCTGACCAGCGGCCCCTCTCGATCGAGAGGCGGGCCGGGATCGCGGCGACAGCGTAGGCCGATGTCAGATTCTCCGGCTCGACCTTGCCCATCGTGTTAAATTCATCGAGGACGCGCTGTGCTTCACGATCCTGCGCACCCTGCAAATAGGCATAGGCCAGGTAATCCATGGCGTGAAGCTGAGCGTGCGGATCGCCGTGGTCTTTCGCGGCGGCCGCAGGG
>DATEAO010000395.1:0-3072 GCA_035288345.1 Candidatus Methylomirabilota bacterium
GGAGCGGACGGCGCCGAGAGGTCATGAACCCATGAGACATTGGAAGATGGAGTCGTGGCTTCGGCGACGACATCTCCGCGCCGCCGCTCAATTCCAGTGTTGGGCAGACAAACATGACAAATAGCCCTCCCGAAAACTGGGGCGACAAGGACGCTTGGGACCGCTACTTCACCGCGGAACTCTCGGAGGGCCGCACTGCGCCCTATCCAGACTCTATCGTGTTACGGTTTCTGTCGTTTGCACGCAAGCAGGGTGGGCGGATCTGGTTCCCCGGGTGCGGACTCGATCCCTATCCGTATACCTACGCAAAACGGGGCTGCAGAGCGCTTGCAACTGATTTTTCAGCGGTGGCAATCAGGTACCAGCAGCGGCTGGCTGCGGCCTTCTTGAAGGAGGATGAAACGGCCAAGGTGCAGAGCACTTTTGCTATCGCAGAGCACGATTTCACGCAGAACACGCCCGATGGGGAGTTCGACGTTGTAATCAACATCCACGCCTTCCAGGGGTTGTCCTCCAGTGCGATGCGCGCAGGGGCCGGACATTTCTACGCTGCTCTACGGCCCGGCGGGGCATGCATCATCGACACGATAAACGTTCAAGGCAACGACCCGTATGTGATTGAGGAGACTTTGATAGCCGCTGGGTTTTACATTCCATTTCACAAGTCAGAACGCTGGTACCGACAGCAGCTCGATAGCACTGGCATTGTCTACCGGATGGTTCTCGGACGCCCGCACATTCCGATCCAGGATCAGTATCCACCGGAGCACTTCAGCGAGCTCGCAAAGCGCGATCAGCAGATCCTCGATTCCTTCCAGGTTGAATACGAGCGCAGATGCCAGGACGAAGCCGCGGAAGTAGATGCGTCTGTCAACAATCCAGCTACGATTGTCGCACACGTTGTCTATGCGACCGGATGAGTGGGAGAGCCGCCCAACAAGCGATTGGAGTGGACGTGGCTTTCTCTTCGTTGAGCACTGTGCCGTGACTCAGGGGAGGAGCCTTCGGTGACGCAGTTCCCGTACCCTAAAGACTGGCCACGCCACTCAATCGCAGTGTTCGGCGTGCCTTCCGGAGACCGACGATGATGACAACTACGCCATTCGTTGCGCTGCTTCTTGCAGCGTTCTCGCTCCAAAGTATGACCGAGGAGCGGCCAATGCCGCCCATTACGACGCGTGGCTGGGGCTCGATTCGCGTCCCGATGGCTGTCGATGATGCAGCTGCTTCTCTAGGCTCTACCTTTGAGGAACTGCCGGGTCAAGACTCGCGTCCGGAACTTGACACCTGTAGATATGTCACCTCGGCAAAGGCGCCAGGGCTTCTATTTATGGTGTGGAGAAGGCATCCGCTATTCCGTGGTGACCCCCGGTGGCACATTGTGCGAATCCAGACGCAGGATCCACGCTACGCGACCCTGAGCGGCGTGAAAGTCGGAGATACTGAAGCAACCGCACGACGAGTTTATGAGGGTCGCTACATAGAGAGCGCACACGAACATGTGCCAACAGGATTCGACCTGACAATACCAGGCAGCGTTGGCGCGGTAGTCCTGCGAATCCCCGAGGGCACGGTTGTAGAGATACAGGCTGGCTGGAACGCCGGACAAGATGAAGGGTGCTCGTAAATCGACGGGGACGCCGAACAAGGAGTTGAAGCTGACGAAGCCTGGCAAGATCGGAGCTTCGCAGCTTATCTCCAGTGTTCGGCAGCTAAACGCATCAAGGACAAATAGAGCGATGGTCCGACAACCAGATGACTGGAGGCAGTATGAGCAGGTAGCTGCCCACATCCTCAACGACGTGGCCGCTCATTTCGGTTTGAAGCGAGTTGAAGGTAAGCAGTCTATCCCTGGTCTGCGGTCTGGAACGGAGTGGGAGATCGAAGCCAAAGGTCTGTCAGATGACAGTCAAACATTCGTAATCATCGAGTGTCGGCGCTACACGACTTCGAAGTTAAAGCAGGAACACCTGGGAGCTGTCGCTTACCGAATAATGGATACTGGTGCAGCAGGTGGCATCATCGTGACACCGCTTGGACTTCAAGAGGGCGCGGAGAAAGTCGCAGCGGCGGAAAACATCATACCCGTCCGGCTCAGTCTCAACGCAACTCCTGAACAGTTCGCACTTGAGTTTCTCGGAAATGTGATTGTGCGGCTCCGGGGTGTTGCAGCGAAAGCTGAGGTCGGGCAGGTCACCGTGATTATCTCCTCGGGAGAGGACACGAACGATGGCCCATAATCGTCGCTGCCGAACAAGGGCATGCAGGCGACCGCCTACGGCGGCGCCTGATGCCCGGCGTTCGACGACACTCGAGGCATGATGACGAGACCGCGGGCAAGAGAGGGGGCGTTGCCAGACTGGATCACCCCGAGCGGAGTTGATCCTGGCAGGCTGCCAGTCGAGCCGTTGCTCCACCAAGCCCTGACACCGCACAAGGAGCAGTTCCGCTCCGCGTGTAACCTGCTTGCGGCCATGGTGAGCCATGGCAGGCAAGACGCTGGCGTGGTCCTCCTTGGCCTGCTGTCATACTACCGGGATGACTTCGAACGCCTCGCCGAGGTGGTGCGTGCGCTCCGCGCATTCCAAAGCCGCGAGTCAGTGGAGGCCCTTATCAACGAGCTTCGTCGGGTGACGTCCAGCAACACGACCCGCCGCTACCTGGATGCCGTGTTGACCGCGCTGTCGCGCCTTCCAAGGGAGCTGGTCTACGATCGGCTCCTCGAACTCTCCCGCGACCGAAGCTTCAGCGTGAAGTGGCGGCGAAAGTTCGAGGATGCAGCGCGGCGTCTGGAGGGCCAGTAACCTCGTGAGAGGATTCGAAGGTGTCGTCGAACAAGCGGTTGGAGCTGACGAGCGCGGCCTGGCGGAAGGATCCGCGCTCGCAGCTCAACCGCGGTGTAATCTGGGCGCCAATATGGCCCAGAAGGAAAGACAGAGTCTGGAGCGGCAACGTCTTCGTTGCGGAACGCGCGTTCTGTACTTCGACGAGTTACGCGTTGAGGATCTTTCTAATCGGCGGAAACAGGACGAGCCCCAGTTCGAGGGTCTCGGACCCACGCATCGGCGGATG
>DATEAO010000396.1:0-5693 GCA_035288345.1 Candidatus Methylomirabilota bacterium
CCGTCGCCGGATTCACTAAATATCGGCTGGCGGGTTGGCGCGTTTCGGGCTTACGCGGATTTCATGCTGACCGATGAGTTCGACCGCATCATGGAGGAGCTCCAGTGCCGCGCTGAAGCGCTGCGACTGGCGCTGATGTGCGCAGAAGCCGTGCCGTGGCGTTGCCACCGCCAACTGCTCGCCGACGCGTTCTTGATTCGTGGCTGGTCAGTGCGTCATATCCTGGAAGGCGATTGTCAGATGCACACTCTCACGCGCTTCGCTCGCCCCGAGGGGAGGGTGATCCTTTACCCTGCCTTGCCCCAGCTCGATCTGATCCGTGAAGCGCAAGGGTGCGGACGCTGGCGCGCCCCTCGCTGGCGCTGAGTGGACCCGCGTTACTTCACCGCGTTGACGGTTGTCGCCTTGCCCTCCTCGCCGACGAAAACGACCAAAATCTTCACCGGCGCGGTGCCCTTGTTGAACGCCTGGTGCCAGACGTTGACGTCCTCCAGGTACGCCTGACCGGGCTTGTAATCGCGTGTCTCCTTCCCCTCCGCCTGCACAGTCCCCTCCGCCTGCACAGTGAGCGTCCCCTCGAGGACGTAGACGTAGACAGGAACCGGGTGCTGATGGAGTGCCGTGCGGCCACCGGCTTCGAGCTCCCCGATAACGGAGATGATCTCGGGCTTACCGCCTCTCGGATACTCGATCGGCCCTTTGCTGGCCGTCATGCCGCTCTTGAGAACGGGCGTGGTCTTGAACCCCTTCGGGAGCGCCGAGTCGTCGGCTTTCGTCTGACCGCTCAGCTGCTGCGTCACTGCTACACCGATCACGAGGACGCCACAGAGACCTGCAAGAAGTAACTGTTTCATCGGGACCTCCTTAAGTCCGCGCGTCACCATCGACGCGGCTGGAGCGTAGCTTCATAAGGGACCGTTCCGGACCGCCGAGAACCATGGGCGCGGGACCGCGACCGGTGTCATTCTATAGCGCTGCGGAACACCCTGTCAACACGAGACGCTGGGAAGCGGTCAACGTTACGAGTGGCCTTGAGTCCGGCTTCTCGGCAATCAGCAACGAGTCAGGATCAAAGGGGAGAGGACTGGAGCGCGATGTCGCGGGCCTCGATCTTCACTCGCTCTGTCATCCGAGCCCGCTTGACGGCGTGCCGCGCGAACGATCGCTCCTAAGGATCTCCGGAAGCTCCTGGGTGAAGGTCTCTTTGGTGACCACCCGATCGCATCGCGAATGCCACGGCTGGGTCGTCTTGGCCAGGGCGTGCGTGGTGAATCCAAGGATCGGTGCGCGAGCCTGCTGATTCTCAAGGGCGTGGAAGATCTCTTCATACTCCCAGCCCTGGGTGGTGAGGTCTACGATGACGAGCCGCGGGGTCGAGTCGATCAGTTTATCCGCAAGCTCGTCTGGCTGACGGGCGAACTCAACCGACGTCCCGACCAGCTTCGCCGTCTCTCCGATCCTCGAGGTAAAAAACAGATCTTTACAGATCACGACCACCTTGTTATCCATCACGAGCCGTGGCGAGAAGCGAGCAGATCGAGGCCCGAGGGAGGAGCCAACCGGAGGCGTACTCTGCGTACGTTGAGGATTGGCGACGACCGAGAACGAAGAGCTGCGACGCTTATCGGCACGGCTAATCGGCTTGCTCCTGGACGCCCAGCCAGTACTTGCTCCACTCCGCGAGGTGCGTCAGCGTGGAGAGGTCTTTCATCCGGTCCAGATAGACGACGCCGTTCAGATGGTCGGCCTCGTGCTGGATGACGCGCGCGAAGAACTCTTTGGCGACCACGTCCACCTTGGCGCCGTTCCGGTCATAACACTGTAGCCGGAGCGCGGTATATCGCGGGACCATGCCCCGCATGTCCGGCACGGAGAGACACCCCTCCCACCCTTCCTCCATCTCCTCCGTGAGGAAGGTCACCTCGGGATTGATCACCACCGTCAGCGGGATATCGGGCGCCTCCGGGTAGCGTGGGTTCCCTTTCACCTCAATCACCGCGACCTGCTTGAGAGTATGCACCTGCGTCGCAGCCAGCCCCGCGCCGTTGTACTCGCGCATGGTCTCGATCATATCGTCGATGAATTTCTGAAGCTCAGGCGAGCGAATCTCGTCAAGAGCAACCTTCTCCGCAACTTTTCTGAGCACCGGGTGCCCGAGCCTTGCCACTTTCAAAATCGCCATAACGACCACTCCGAGGGAGAATAATTCAGCAAACCAATTCTACCACGCCGTGTCCTTGCCGATCGGAGTTGGGTAGTGGGTCAGTTTAGCCCTCCTACCTGAGGCCGAAACCTCGGGCCATGAAGGTCGCCACGAAGATTATCACCACGAGCAACCCCATCTGGATATGGTTGACGAGGTAGAACGCGCGGGCCCGCGACGTGTCGGGTGTCTCGCCCCGCCGTCGCTGACCTCGCCAGCGTATGAAGGTCAGCATTGGCCACAATTCCAGAGCAAAGACCGCCACGAACAGCTCCAGCTTGATCCAAAAGAGCCGGGAGCCGAAATAGAACTGCGTGCCCTTCTCGAGTCCGCCGAAGGCGCGCAGGAGTCCGCTGACGATCACGAGCAGCGCGGCGGCGCCCCAAGCGTTGTCAGCCGCAAAGAGCCGCCGGAAGCCCTCGGCGTCGAGCGGGCGTTTGAGGGCGCGGCCGCGCAGGAAGACGCTCGGCAAGCCGATTGCGATCGCGAGCACGTGAAGCGCCGATACGATGGCCGAGATCACGGGGCCTGTCCCAGGGGTTCGCCCGTGAGCGCGTCACCGAGACCGGCAAACATCGATTAGCGCTGCCATCACGTCTTTCTGGGTCAGTATTCCCACCGGGCGATCCAAGTTGTCCACGACCGGGACACACCCAATCCGGCGCGACACGATGAGTTCGGCAACATCAAGAAGTGGCGTGTCAGGACCGACTGTCACCACGTGTTCTTTCCGAGTCATGATCTGCCTGACTGAATAGTCACGAATATGTTGTACGCTCCCATCTGGCCGAGCTTGCTCCAGGATCCTCCGATAATCTCGGTTCGACAGCACTCCCACGAGCCGATCGCCGTCCATCACAAGGAGATGCCGAATGTCTCCTTGATTCATAATCGCGAGCGCGGACCAGACATTTAAATCTGGAGACACGACTCTTAGGTCAGTGGTCATACATTGCCTGGCGGTCATACTCTTCATTGCCAACCTATTCGAGAGCCCTGCCGAGCTTCATTTAGGAAGAACGCCCGGCTGGCACTGCCGCTTGCGCCCAGAGCCTCCCTCGCCCCGGTGGTTGAGGGCGAAACAACTCTTTTCCTCGCGTGAGAACGCTCCGGGTTTCTATTCTAACCAAACCCGTCCCCGTCGGGAATATGTTCTCCGACCCCGCCGCAGATGTGGCCCGTCATGCCTCTTCGGCAGGGTGCGACTTTTCCAGTCCGTATTCTTTCAGCTTGCGCCAGAGGGTTGTCCGGCCGATGCCCAGCGACTCCGCAGCCCGTGAGTAATTCCAGCCGCACCGCTCCAGCGTTTGAAGGATATGCGTTTTTTCGACCTCGACGAGGCTCCGCTCGTGTGGCAAGGAGGGCGCGGGCCCCAATTCGGTGCCCGTGGCAATGTGAGGAGGCAGATCATCCGGCTCGATGATCTCACCACGCGCCAGGATCGCAGTCCGCTCCATCACGTTCTCCAGCTCCCGGACATTGCCCGGCCAGGGGTAACGGAGCAGACGCTCCATCGCCGCGGCGCTCAGCCGCGCGACACGTCCTTGCTTTTGACTGAAGCGCGCGAGGAAGTGTTCGGCGAGCAATGGAATATCCTCCCGCCGTTCCCTGAGCGGCGGGATGACCAGCGTGATCACGTTCAATCGGTAAAAGAGCTCCTCCCGGAATGTTCCTTCGCGCATCATCTGCCCCAGGTCGCGGTTGCTCGCTGCGAGCAGCCGCGCATCGACGGCAACCGGCTGGTTTGACCCGACTCGGCGAATCTCTTTGTCTTGCAGTGCTCGGAGGAGCTTCACCTGAATGGCCGGCGTCATCTCACCGATCTCGTCCAGGAAGAATGTGCCCTGATGGGCCTCCTCGAGCAGTCCCCGTTTGTTCGCGGTCGCGCCGGTGAACGCGCCTTTCACATGGCCGAAGATCTCGGACTCGAGGAGGGTTTCCGGGAGCGCGCCGCAGTTCACCGCCACAAACGGCCCACCGGCCCTCCGACTCGCGTGGTGGATCGCCTTGGCGATGACTTCCTTGCCGGTTCCGGACTCACCCTGAATGAGCACTGTGGCATCGGTGGGAGCCACGCGCCGCACCAGATCGAGCACGTCCTGCATCTCTTTCGAGCTGGCGATGATGCCCGATAGGCTGTAGCGCTCGCGAACCTGGTGCCGGAGATTTTGGTTTTCCCGCCTCAGCGCCTTCTTCTCAAGGGCCTGGTCGATCCGGTGGAAGAGCTCATCGGGCTCCTTGCCCTTTTCGAAGTAATCAAAGGCACCGAGCCTCATCGCCTCTTTGGCCGATTCCCAGCCCGCGAACGCGGTCAGAAGGACTACTTCAGTCTCAGGGCTCGAGGATTTCGCCGCCCGCAGCACTTCCAACCCGTCGCCATCCGGCATGCGGAGGTCGGTGATCACGATATCGAAGACGGTCTGTCCTAGCGCTTGTATGGCGGCCTTTGCTCCTTCAGCCTGAGTGACGTTGTGGCCGCGCTTTGTCAGGAGCAGCGCCAGGGTGGAACGGGCCGACTCCTCGTCATCCACCACGAGAATCGCCGCCATCCCTATCGCTCGGAGGGGGGCTTCGCCCCCCTTCCGATTCCTCCCCCCAAGCTTGCGCGGGGAAAGCCCGCACTCGAACGAACCGTGGTCTGTCCGTGAGGTTGGACACATCGCTTGTGACGTGGCGAGAAGCGAGCAGATCGAGGCCCGAGGGAGGAGGAACCCCGAGGCGTATGCGGTGATACGTTGAGGGGTTCCGACGACCGAGAACGAAGAGATGCGAAGCTTATCGGCACGTCACAAGGCCTCGACCAGCGGGAGACGGATGATGAACCGGCACCCCCGCCCAGGATTCGACTCCAGATCAATGGAGCCGCCGTGCGCTGCAATGATCCGTCGAGCAACCGCCAAGCCGAGCCCGGTTCCGCCACGCTTCTTCGAGA
The DNA here is from genome assembly GCA_035288345.1 of Candidatus Methylomirabilota bacterium. Classification (GTDB taxonomy): domain Bacteria; phylum Methylomirabilota; class Methylomirabilia; order Rokubacteriales; family DATEAO01; genus DATEAO01. The sequence goes on from DATEAO010000396.1 coordinate 5,136, forward strand.
AGAACGGTTGAAACACCCGGCCACGCTCCTCGAGCGGGATGCCGGGGCCCTCGTCAGAAATCGTGATGACCGCCTCTGCATTCTTCCACGCCACATCCATGCGGAGCCGCCCCTGCCCTCCCATGGCCTCGACCCCGTTCAGCGCGATATTCCAGAGCACCTGGGTGAGCTGATCGGGATCGAATGCAAACGAAGGGACCGTGGGATCGACCGCGACTTCCACCTGAACGTGTCCGTTCTGCTCGCTCCGGAGAAGTGTGACCACATGCTCGACCGTGTCCCGGATGCTGCCCCGGACCCGTTTGGGCTCGCGCGGGCGAGCGAAGGAGAGAAAGTCGGAGAGAATGGTGTTCAGTCGCTTGGCCTCTTTTTTTACAGCGTCAAGGGTGTGCATTCGCTCGGCTGGTGTCAGGCTTTCCTCGCGCGTGAAGAGCGTGGTCGCGTTGACGATTGCGGCAAGGGGATTTCTGATCTCATGGGCCACGCCGGCAGCCAGCTCTCCGACAGCCGCGAGCTGCTCGGACTCGCTGAGGCGGGCGCGGAGCCGTTCCTGCTCGG